>JANXPQ010000270.1 GCA_025357235.1 Betaproteobacteria bacterium | reverse complement strand
GCCCATCAGAGCAGGTCATTCACTTATCCGCCAGTCCCGTTTTGCCGAGCCAGCTCTGGCCTTCGACGTGATCGTGACCGAGAACTTGTTCGGCGACATCCTTTCCGACCTCACCGCCGGCCTGGTCGGGGGAATGGGCTTCGCTCCGTCAGGCGACATCGGCGACCGCCACGGCATGTTCCAGCCCTGTCACGGCACCGCGCCGGATATCGCCGGCTCCGGGAAAGCCAATCCCACGGCAATGTTCCTGTCGGCAGCCATGATGCTCGACTGGCTCGGTCATCAACACAACAGCGAACGATTGTCGGAAGCGGCAACCCTGCTGGAAGACGCCGTGCGAAATGCATTTGCGCGCGGAACGCTGCGGCCCTTCGAATTCGGCGGCCGTGACGGCACTGCAGCGATTACACGCGCGGTGCTGTCGGAACTGACAAAGGCCTGATGGTGGAATCCGGATTGCGCGTAGTCGTTGCCTCGCGCAACCAGATCGGCGAAAGCCCGGTATGGAGTACTGCAGAGAATGCGCTGTACTGGGTCGATGTCGAGGGCAAATCGATTCAGCGCTGGCGCGAAGACGACAATACAATCCGACACTGGGATGTGGGCGAACCTGTCGGCTGCATAGGGCTCCGTCAACGCGGCGGACTGGTCGGCGCCCGCAGATCGGGATTCTTTTTTCTTGACGTCGCAACCGGGACCATCACGCCACTTTTCGATCCCGAAGCGCACCTTCCGGACAACCGCTTCAACGACGGTAAAGTGGACCGGCGGGGGCGCTTCTGGGCGGGGACGAGAAACTTCATTGACACCGAAAAAGCGGCCGGTTCGCTATATCGCCTCGATGCAGATCTGTCTGTCCATCACATGGAAAAAGGCATGCGCTGCCCGAATGGAATGGCATGGAGTCCCAACAACAAGCTTATGTATCTGTGCGATACGTGGACCCGGAACATCTTCGTATACGACTTCGATGCCGACGACGGCATTTTGCGCAATCGCCGACTGTTCGTCGAATTGCCGGAGAACGAAGGATTCCCGGACGGCCTGACCGTGGATGCGGAAGGGTTCGTCTGGAATGCCCACTACAACGGCTGGCGCATCACGCGTTATGCGCCCGACGGCAGGGTCTACCGCGTCATCCGCATGCCGGTGCAGCACGTCACCAGCCTTACGTTCGGCGGACGGGATTGCGGCACGCTGTATGTCACCAGTGCCTCACTGCGATTGAACGAGGAAGAGCGCCTCCGTCAGCCGGTGGCGGGCAACATCCTTGCATTAGAAACAGGGGCACGCGGCCTCGCCGAACCGCAGTTCGCCGCTTGATCCTGGAGTCATCGATCCCGCGTTGATTGACCGCTGATACACGGCGGGCGGACTTGCCAAAGGCATATGACCTTCCGCCTATTCCCGCTGGCGGTACCTGTCACCTCAAAGGCGAGGCTATAAACGACAAAGCCCTCGCAAGGAGGGCTTTGTCGTTCATTGGGCGCCTGGCGGTGACCTACTTTCGCGCGGGCAATCCGCACTATCATCGGCGCAGAGTCGTTTCACCCTCCAGTTCGGGATGGGAAGGCGTGGGTCCAACTCGCTATGGCCGCCAAGCAAACTGTTGGGAGGTAGACGCTATTCGTCTACGCCCCGCATTCGTTGGGCGTGTCGCTTTAACAATCTGGAAGAAGTACAGCTGGGTTGGATCGG
>JANXPQ010000230.1 GCA_025357235.1 Betaproteobacteria bacterium | reverse complement strand
CCCGCAAGCTGCTTGCCCACGTCGATTCACGCATGACGGAGAGGGCCTACCGGCGCCGTCCAGACAGGGTTTAAACCCAAATCTATGACACAACGCCATTCTATGACACAGCACCCCTTGGAAACCCGTGCCAGTACTGCGTTTGCGGGTGGGTAGCACTGGTTCGATCCCAGTACCACCCACCAACGCAATTCAGGCAGCTACCTTGCGATTACCTTACGCCCCGTTGCGGTCGCATCGTTGAGTAGCGTTCCGTTTTGACCTGATTCGGCATCCTCGAAGTGCCTCCACGCCGGCCACAAACTTTGAACGTACTTAACGCAGCCCTTCGTTCTGCGCATCGCGTCGAAACATTTCTATATGTAATTTAGATTTCAATGTCGCAATCCGGCGACGGCTTGCGGTCCGTATTTCCTTATTTCCTTGCGCGCAACAAAACCGCGCGATCACGTCATCCGACAAGTGCGCAAGATCGTTCAATCCATCTTGCAATCGGGAATGTATATTGACGGAATGAATCACGTAGCAGCTCGAGTCCAACACAATCTTTCTTCGCTCGCCGGAAACGCAGACATCGACGCATCGGTCGCGTCCCATCTTCCGGTCTTCGCCACTCCCCTCTCCATGTACGAGTCCGCCGATATGGACGAGGTCAACTGCGACGTCACTGCGCGCCTTGTCGCCGAATCCGTTTCCGTTCTCTCCATAAGCCACAGCAACGTCGGCGGCTGGCACTCGCAATCCGATCTGGCCCTGCGCGCGGACGCGAGTTTTCGCGCGCTCATCCAGTACATCGTGGCGCGGGTGCGCGAGACGGTTGACGCCCTCGCGTCGGAGAGCGGGCTTGGCATGCCGGCGATGCGCATGGGGGCGCAAGCATGGGCGATGGTGATGCGAAACGGGGACTATACGATCCCGCACGACCATGCCGATGCGCATTGGTCGACGGTGTACTACGCCGACGCGGGGGATGCGGACGAAGCTGTGCATCCTGACTCGGGGTTGCTCGCGCTCATCGATCCGCGGCACGGGGGGCGGCCGATGCCAGGGCTCGACCTCCTTGGCAATACCTTCACGGCGCGACCGAGAACGGGGCGGTTGCTGGTTTTTCCCGGGTGGCTTTACCACTACGTGCATACCTATCGCGGGCAGCGTCCGCGCGTGGCGATTTCGTGCAACGTCACCTTCGAACTGGCTGCGCCGTCACGCTAACCCCCGCACCGGCATTGTCGAATTGGTGACGCTTATCGCTCCCTGAGCCACATCGAGCGCAAGCCGTCGTGCGGCACCTGGCCATCGTTGTTGCGCTGGTTCTGGCAATCCGCCTGACAAAACAGCACGCAGAAATGGGTGCCGCGGATGCCGATGGTGGCCACGGTGGTACGCATCTGGCAAGCATCGGGTTTGCGTTTGCCGATGGCGCCCATAATCGTGCGCAGCCCGCCCTTGAGCAAGCTGCACAACGCGGAATCCTTTGCCGGCGATTATTGTGTCAGGCCATCTTTCTCCAGTTTCTTCCAGAGACAGGCCCCTCTGGCCGCCTTGTCGATGTCTTCGAGCTGACGGTCGTGATCGAGGATTTCTTCGGGCGTTGCGCGCACCACGATCAGGTCCACCTCGGCCGTGGAAAACGTGCTGTCCATCATCGGAGAGGAAGCCTGCCCCAACTCCATCAGCAGGCTGTCCTGGCCGCGCGTCATCGACAGATAGACTTCCGCCAGCAGGCGCGCATCGAGCAGCGCGCCGTGCAGCGAACGCGCAGAATTGTCGATCTGATAGCGTTCGCACAACGCATCCAGCGAATTGCGCTTTCCGGGATGCAGCCCCTTGGCCATTTTCAGCGTATCGGTTACCAGCGGGCAGTAACTCCTGAGAAGTTGCAGTTCCATCAATCCAAGTTCGTGATCGAGAAACGCGACATCGAATGGCGCGTTGTGAATGATCAGTTCCGCACCGCCGATGAATTCGAGCAGGTCTTTCGCCACGTCGCGGAACTTCGGTTTGTCGGCGAGAAATTCGACCGTGATGCCATGCACCTCCATTGCACCGGCGTCGATCTCCCGCTCCGGATTTACGTACTGATGATAGTGCTTGTCCGTAAAACGGCGGTTGACGATCTCCACCGCGGCGATCTCGATGATGCGATGGCCCAATGCGGGATCGAGGCCGGTGGTTTCCGTATCGAGAATGATCTGGCGCATCAAGACTCAGCCACAAGGCCCGAGGTAAAAGATCCGACTAACAGCATCACGCTTCGGCCCTCCTTTTTTCCATCGCCTCGATGACGCCCTGGTTGGCAAGTTCATCGGCTTTTTCGTTGCCGGGATCGCCCGCATGTCCCTTGACCCATACCCACTTGATGTCATGATTGCGCACGAGTTCGTCGAGCCTTTTCCACAGGTCGACGTTCTTCACCGGTTTTTTATCTGCGGTGAGCCAGCCGCGCTTTTTCCAGTTGTGTATCCAGGTCGAAATTCCGTCGTGCACGTATTTCGAGTCGGTATGCAGCCGCACCTTGCAATTGCGCTTGAGCGAACCCAGCGCCTCGATGACCGCCATCATCTCCATGCGGTTGTTGGTCGTTTCCGCTTCACCGCCGCAGAACTCTTTTTCGTGGCCGCCCCACTTCATCCATACACCCCAGCCGCCGGGACCGGGATTGCCCTTGCACGCACCATCGGTATAGACATCGACGACGTCGCTCATTGCGGAACCTTGTTCATTTTGCATCCACGCTTATTGCGAACCTTGTTTATTCTGGAGACCCGCTTATTGCGAACCTTGTCTATTCTGGAGACCCGCTTATTGCGGGTCTCCCGCATGATTGGTGCGGGCCGCCATCGTATCGTCGCGGCCATTGGTTTTGTGCGGCATCGCAGCCAGCGCCTTTTTCTTGACCTGGACCGTCTTCCATTGCGGCGTGATGAGACGCATGCCCTGCACCCGCTTGATGCCGTGCAGGTAGTAAACACCGCCGGCAAATGGCCACCACCGATCGCCGGCCGCTTCCATGAAGTTCCACCGGCGCGACCATTTTTCACTCGCCAGCGGCGGCGCGTAGCTGCACATGCGCCCGCCGGCGAGTTCGAAACCGAGCAATGCCATCCAGTCCTTGATTCTCGGCAGATTGATGAACTGTCCGCACCATGGATAGGCCCCGTCGCGGCGCACTGCGAGACGGCGCGCGCCCCACAAGCTCCAGGGATTGAATCCCGACAGGACGACATGTCCCTCGGGCATCAGGATGCGCGAAACCTCGCGCAAAACCTGATGGGGATTGCTGCTGAATTCGAGTGTATGCGGCAATACGACGAGGTCGACCGACGCTGTCTGCAGCGGCAACGCACATGGATCGGAACGTACGCCGACCGGGCCGTCGCTGCCGGTCACGCAGCGATACGGAATGCGATTGGCGCGCAGATACGGGTATTCTGGAAGGCCGAGCTGAATTGCGTTGAAGCCGAACACGTCGGCAAGCTCACGGTCGAAATACTGCAGTTCGGTGTCGAGGAGACGCGCGCCCAGCGGCGTGGAAAACCATTCGGAGAGGCTGACCGGCTCGACGTGGATTGACATTCAGTTTCGCAAAATAAAAGATACCGGCATGGACATCACCGCAATCGTTCCGATCCGGGCCTTCCAGGACAACTATATCTGGTGCCTGCGCCGGGGTTCCACCGCCGTTGTCGTCGACCCGGGCGACGCCGATCCGGTCCTCGACTATCTGTCGAACGAAGGACTGTGGCTGGCCGCGATCCTGACGACCCACCATCACGGCGATCACGTCGGCGGCAACACTAAACTACTGACGAAGTATAACGTACCGGTATTCGGGCCGGCGCGCGAGAAGATTCCCGGCATCACGAAGGCGCTGCGGGAAGGCGATAAAATCGAGGTGCCGGGTATCGGCCTCGAACTCGAGGTGTTCGATGTACCTGGCCACACTGCGGGACACATCGCCTACTACGGCGAGGGTGTGTTGTTCTGCGGCGACACCCTGTTTTCCTGCGGCTGTGGCAGACTGTTCGAAGGCACGGCCGCGCAAATGCATGCGTCTCTTTCCAAACTCGCCGCGCTCCCCGGCCGCACGCTGGTGTATTGCGCCCACGAGTACACGCTATCGAATCTGCGCTTTGCGCGTGCCGCCGATCCGGGCAACCCGGCGATAGACGAGCGCGAAGCGTCCGCCCGGGCAGCGCTTGCCGCCGGCAGTCCATCGCTGCCTTCCACCGTCGAATCCGAACTTGCGGCGAATCCTTTCCTGCGCAGCGGGAACCCTGCGTTGGCCGCATCGGCCAGCCGTCATGCGGGGCGCGCGCTGACCAGCCCGGTCGAAGTTTTTGCCACGCTGCGCAAATGGAAGGACGGGTTCTAGCAGGGCTTGTCAGTGCGCTCAGCGGGGCGGGCGCAGGGTGCAATGTTTATCTTGACTGGACCGGTCGCTCTGTTAGCATACCGCTATAGATCAATATCTTGCGGCTGTGAATGAAGAAACTACTTGCAATTTTGGCCGGTGCCTGCGCCCTCATGGCGATGTCACCGCTCTGCGCTCAGGAAACCACCCCCAACGCCCCAGCCGCCGTCGACTCGAAACCTGATTCGCTGCAATTTCCCGCACCAGCAAACAGCGATGCGAAGCGGGAAGTATCCGCCGGCGCGCCATCCGAAGCGCCAGTCATTACGACCACCCCGCTTACGCCTGCCCCGGAAAGTCTCTGGAAGCGCGTACAGGCGGGATTCGCCCTGCCCGAGCTCGACAGCCCGCTCGTCGCGCGCCACGAGGCCTGGTTCCTGAATCACCCGGATTACTTCCAGCGCATGATCGAGCGCAGCCGGCTGTATCTCTATTTCATCGTCGACGAAATCGAGAAGCGCAACATGCCGATGGAAGTGGCCTTGCTGCCGATGATCGAGAGTGCCTACAACCCGGTTGCCTATTCGCGCGCGCGTGCCGTGGGCATCTGGCAGTTCATGCCCTCGACGGGCAAGAGATACGGTCTGCAGCAGAACTGGTGGTACGACGGGCGCCGCGACGTAATGGCCGCCACCCGCGCCGCCCTGGATTACCTGGAAAAGCTTCACGAGGAATTCAACGACTGGCAGCTCGCGCTCGCGGCGTACAACTGGGGCGAGAACGGCGTATCGCGGGCCATCGCCCAGAACCGGGTCAAGCGCAAGCCGACGGGCTACCAGAATCTGAGGATGCCGCGCGAAACGCGCAACTACCTGCCAAAGCTGCAGGCCGTCAAGAACATCATCAGCAAACCCGGATCACTGAGCTTCCCGCTCGAAGACATTCCCAACCAGCCGTATTTCACGACGGTATCGACGCCGGAACTTATCGACATGCAGGTGGCCGCGCGGCTGGCGGAAATGTCCGTCGACGATTTCCGCTCGCTCAACCCGGGGCACACGCGTCCGGTCATCATGTCGAACGGTTCGCGCACGCTCCTGCTGCCGGTCGACAAGGCGGGCATTTTCTCCGCCAACCTGAAGGGTTATGACCAGCCGCTGGTTTCGTGGCAGACCTATACGCCGAAGAAAAACGAGAGCGCGGATTCAGTCGCGGCGAAATTCGGTATTACGCCAGCACGCCTGCGCGAGATCAACGGCCTCAACCGCCATGTTGCGTTCCGGCCCGGCCGGTCGCTGCTGGTGCCGATGAATGAAGACGCCAACGCGTCGAACCTGGATGAGACGTGGAACAGCCCGGAGTTCCAGGCGCCCGAAGACCTGTATGGCAACCGGGCGGCTTACCGCGTAAAGAACGGCGACAGCCTCTACCTGATCGCGCTGAAACACCGCGTCACCGTGGCTGCCCTGAAGGAATGGAATCATCTTTCCGGCAACCAGCTGCGCATAGGCCAGCGCCTGACGATCTACAGCAACCCCCGCATCGCCAGACGTTGAACTCCGATTGAGCCGGCCTTTAGCCGGCCGCGACCGCTTTTTCCTTGCCGGGAATGCGCACCCTCGGCACCGCCGATAGCAGCGCCTTGGTGTAGGCGTGCTGCGGGGAGCGCAGGACCAGGTCGGCGCTGCCTTGCTCGACGATTTTCCCCAAATACATCACGGCAACTTCGTCGGCCAGGAACTCCACGACAGACATGTTGTGCGTGATGAACAAGTAGGCGATGCAGAGCCGGCTCTGCAAATCGCGCAGCAAATTAAGGATCTGCGCCTGGACCGAAACATCCAGCGCGCTGGTCGGCTCGTCGCACACGATCAGCCTGGGCTCGACCGCGAGCGCGCGCGCAATGGCGATGCGCTGGCGCTGGCCGCCCGAGAACTCATGCGGATAGCGGTACTTCATTTCCGTGCCCAGGCCCACCTGCGCCAGAATCGCATCGACACGGGCCGCGCGCGACTGCCTGTCGCCGCCGATGCCGAGCGCGATCATGCCTTCCTCGACGATGTCGAGCACGCGCATCCGCGGATTGAGCGAACTGTAGGGATCTTGAAAAATGATCTGGAAATCGCGGCGCCGGCCCCTCAGTGCTCCGGCCGAGAGTGATGACAGATCGATCCCGTCGAAATTCACGCTGCCTCCCGACAGCGGCAGCAACTGCACGATGCCTTTGCCGACCGTGGTCTTGCCTGACCCCGATTCCCCCACGAGCGCCAGCGTTCGACCCGCGCGCACCGTCAGGGAAATGCCATCCACCGCCTTGACGTGGCCGACGACGCGTTTGAGGATTCCCTTGCGAACCGGGAAATAGACCTTCATGTCGTTGACGGTGAGCAGCGGCGCATCCGTGCCGGGATGAACCGGCCCGCAGGCAGACGATTGCGCCATGCCCGCGATCGGACCGCCCGCCTCGCCTTCCCTGCTTCCGGCGGCCTCGTTGTAGAGATGGCAACGCGCGGCGTGATTCGATTCGACGATGTTCCATGCGGGGTCGGTCGCACGGCACAGGTCCCAGGCGAAATCGCATCGATCGGCGAAACGGCAGCCATGAAACTCCGCGACCAGCGACGGCACCCGTCCCCGGATCACCGCCAGATTCCGATCCCTCGTCTGCCGGTCCGGCAGGGAGGCGAACAGCTTGCGCGAATAGGGATGCGCCGGATTGCGGAAGAAATCGTCGCGTCGCGCGGACTCGACGATCTGGCCGGCGTACATGACGGCGACGTGATGCGCCATCTCCGAAACGACACCCAGATCGTGGGTGATCAGAAGGATCGACATGCCCATTTGCTTCTGCAGCGTTCGCAGCAGGTCGAGCACCTGGGCCTGAATCGTCACGTCGAGCGCGGTCGTCGGTTCGTCTGCTATCAACAGGTGCGGTTCGCATGCCAGCGCGAGCGCAATCATGACGCGTTGCTTCATGCCACCGGAAAGCTGGAAAGGATAGTCGTCCACCCGGCTCTTCGGATCGGGCAATCCCACCGCGTCGAGCAGTTCCAGCACCCGTGCTTGCGCAGCGCGACCCCGCAGCTTCGTGTGTTGCAGCAATACCTCGCCAATCTGTGCGCCGACTGTCATCACCGGATTGAGGCTGGTACCGGGCTCCTGGAAGATCATGCCGATGCGGCTGCCGCGCACGTCGCGCATTGCCGACTCCGGAAGCTGCAGCAAGTCCTGCCCGTCCAGGCGCACGCAACCGGACAGGATCCGCCCGGCATCGGGCAGCAGGCGCGCAATCGACAACGCCGTCATGGATTTGCCGCAACCGGATTCACCCAGCAGCGCAAAGGTTTCGCCGCGGCCGACCGAGAAGGACACGCCATCCACCGCGCGCACCACACCCTCGCTGCCCGACAGCCAGGTGCGCAGATTCTCGACTTCCAGAATGGGGGGGGCCAGGTTCATCTAGCGCCCGGGCGCCGCCGGCAGATATTTGGACAGGAAACCCGACATGATTAGCCGGCCGCGGATGCGCGGATCGAAGGCGTCGCGCACGGCATCGGCAAACAGGTTCGCGGAGAGCACCAGCAGCAGCATGAACGCGAATGCGGAAGCGAGCGACCACCAGACCATCGGATCGCGCGCCATTTCCATGCGCGCCGCATTGATCATGGTGCCGAAACTGTTCATGGTCGGATCCACGCCTACGCCGACGTAGGACAGCACGGCTTCCGCCAGGATCAGGCCGCTGAAATCCATGACGACGGCGATCAGCACGATGTGCATCACATTGGGCAGGATGTGACGGGTGATGATCCTGTAACCGGACACGCCGAATGCGCGCGCTGCCTGGATATACTCGAGTTCTCGCAGTTTGAGCGATTCGCCGCGCAGCAGGCGGCACAGGCCGGTCCAGCTGGTTACGCCGAGGATCATGCACAGCATGAACAAGCGGGCATCGGCCCGTTCACTGGCGGTCTGGAACCAGTCCTGATGGCGGTCGATGACGCCTTGCAGGATCAGCACGGAGGCAGCGATCAACAGCACACCGGGGATCGAATTGAGCGTCGTGTACAGATACTGGATCACATCGTCCACCCAGCCACGCAGATAACCCGCGAGAATGCCGAGCAGCAGGGCAAATGGCAGCATGACCAAAGTCGTCAGCGTGCCGATGACCAGCCCGGTGCGAATGCTCTTGAGGGTCAGATAGAAGACATCCTGTCCGACCTTGTCCGTGCCCAGCACATGATAGCCGGCGCAGAGCACGATCATGGGCACGATCACGAGGAAAAGCAGTCCGTTGGCGACGAGCATTTCCCGCCATGGCACCGCCGTGTGCCCTTTCCAGATGGCCGTCCAGGTTTCCCGGACGCTTCGCGCGCTCCAGTACGAAAGCCAGAGCGTCACGCACAGCAAGAGGACATTCCACATCAGCGCAGCGATCGCGATGCCTGCGACTATGCGTTTGACGATGTCGGGCATGCGCTCATGCTCCGGATCCTTGAGATGGACGCCTCCGTGCGTCAAACGCGGAAACACCCGCGCCTCGGTGCCGTCGGGCAATTCCACCGTCTCCTTGGCGAACAGGTAAGCGGACAGAGGGGCCGAGTAGGTCTTTTCCTGCTTGTTCTTGAGCGGAGCCGCGATCAGATCGAACACCGATATCACGTCCACCGCGTAGTTTGTCTTGTCCGGTGCGGTTTCACCCGCCAGACGCGGCCGGAAATGCAGCGAATCCAGCAATCCGACGGTTCCGAAGGCCAGCAGGATCACCGCGGCGATCATGCCGCTGCGGCTCTGGGCGACCTTCTTCCACGGCGCGCGCAAGTGCTGATGCCGGCTGATGTACCACGCGGATGCGGCAACCACAGCGATCAGCACGAAAATCAGCGCATCGGTGGTCAGGATGACGGGTTTGAACATAAGGTTCATTGCAATCTTATGCGCGGGTCCGCCACCGTGTAGGAGATGTCGGTCAGGATCAGGCCGGCGATGTAGAGCACGGAACCCAGGAACACCATGGCGCGAACCACGGAGAAGTCCTGCTGGCTGATTGCATCGATGGTGTAGCTGCCCAACCCCGGTATGGCGAAGAAGGATTCGGTAATCAGGCTGCCGAGGAAAAGCAGGGGAATCGCCACGACCGCGCCGGTCAGGATCGGAATCATCGCGTTATGCAATACGTGGCGGAACAGCACGCGCCATTCCGACAATCCCTTCGCCCGCGCGGTACGCACGTAGTCGCGATTGATCTCTTCGAGAAAGATGGTCCGATACCAGCGCGCGCTGGAACCTACCCCGCCGACGATGCCGATGATCACGGGAAGGACCAGGAACTTCCAGGCGTTCAGCCCTCCCGCATAACCCGAGATCGGCACCAGATTCCACAGTTTGCTGATCACGTACTGCCCGCCGATGATGTAGAACAGGCCCGAAACCGACATGGCAAGGATACAAAGGAGAATGCCGATGAAGTCGATGTAAGTCGCGCGGAAGAAGGCCATGAGCAACGCGAAGGTGATATACGTCATCATGCCGACGATGAAAACCGGCAGCGCGATCGCCAGGCTCGGCCACATCCGGCTCCTGATTTCATGCGCGATATCGCGTCCGTCCGCTTCGGCACG
>JANXPQ010000222.1 GCA_025357235.1 Betaproteobacteria bacterium | reverse complement strand
CGTGGCTACGTCGACTGGATCGAATTCCATATGCGCGGTGGGCGGCCCATCGGCGACCATCCCGACGCCGCGAGCGGGAGCGCCGACACCGCCTCGCTCGAGCTGCCCGTCGCCGAGTCGGCCATCGTCGAGACGGAGGTTCCGCACGAGGTGACGACGCCGTGGAACGCGCCATCCTGGCGGCGCAACCGCTGCCGGTACCGAATGATACGGACATGTTCCAGGAAAACTTCCGGGAACTCCCGCTGGTTTTCCGACCTAACTGAGGATAATAAAGGCTGCGCGATGTCAAACCTGAACCTGCCCGATTACCCATCCTTCATGCCCCGCTTCGTTTCGAGGAATCGCCTCTTCGCCTGGGGCATGGCCGCGGCCTTGCTGTTGTGCGTGGTCTGCGGCCGGGCCGCAGCCGGGCCGATCGCCATCGAAATCATCGGCGGGGGCGCCAACCAGATCCCGATTACCGTCGTACCGTTCGCGAACGAGGATCGCTTCACGCAGCGCATGGCCCAGATCATTTCGGCCGACCTGCAGAGAAGCGGGCTGTTCAAGCTCGGCTCGATCGGCAGCGTGCGGCCCCTGCCGGTCGAACCCGCCGATATCAACTATCGCTACTGGAAAAGCGAAGGCACGGACACGATGGTGATCGGCAGCGTCTCCGAAAAGACCGACGGCCATGCGGAAGTGCGCTTCCGGCTGATGGACATTGCCAAGCAGTCGCAGATACTCGGCTTCTCCTATACCGTGAGCGTGCCGCAGTTGCGCGTGACCGCACACAAGATCGCCGACCTGATCTATGAAAAGCTCACCGGCGACGCCGGCGTATTCGCCACCAAGATCTGCTATGTGACCAAGGGCGACAACCGCTTCGAGCTGCAGGTGGCGGACGCGGACGGTTTCAATTCCGATTTCATCCTGGCGCACCGCGAGCCGATCATCTCGCCGCAGTGGTCGCCGGACGGCACGCACATCGCCTATGTGTCCTTCGAGCGGCGCAAGCCGATCGTGTTCGTGCACAACCTGCTGGACGGCACGCGCACGGTGCTGGCCAATTTCGAAGGCTCGAACTCCGCGCCGACGTGGGCGCCGGACGGCAAGAAACTGGCGATCGTGCTGACCAAGGACGGTACTTCCAACATCTATGTCATCGGCGCAGACGGCACCGGACTGAGCCGGCTGACCAGCAACCAGGCGATCGACACCGAGCCGAGTTTTTCGCCCGACGGCAAAACCATTCTGTTCACCTCCGACCGTGCCGGCAGTCCGCAGATCTACCGCATGCGCGCCGACGGACAGGGCGAGGCCGAGCGGCTGACCTACGAGGGCAGCTACAACGTCACCCCGCGTTACAGTCCGGACGGAAAGTCATTTATTTTCATCCATCGCAACGAAGGCCAGTTCAACGTCGCAGTCCAGGATATCGCATCGCGCCAGATGCAGATCCTGACCGCCGGCGGCCTCGACCAGTCGCCGACGTACGCCCCGAACGGCAAGATGATCCTCTACGCTTCCGAGGTAAAGGGCCGTGGTATATTAGCCGCCGTGTCGAGCGATGGGCGGATCAAGCAAAGAATTACCGCGCAGACAGGCGACATTCGCGAGCCTGCGTGGGGACCGCTTCCGAACAATCGCCGAAAGGAGTAATGATGAGAAATAATTTGTATGCCCTGTCCCTGACTTTCTTGCTTGCCGCGTGCGCGAGCCAGGGACAAAAAAGTGCCGATATCGAACAGCGCGATCTGTTCGACCAGCAGCAGGCGCAGCGCCAGCAGGCCGCGAAGGCGCAGGAAGCCGACAAGCAGGCCAAGATCGCCAAGGAACAGGAAGAACTCAAGCGCCAGCTCGACGAGCAGCAGCGCCGTCAACAGGCCCAGGGCGATCAGGCCATCGTCAAGCCGCTGCCCGGCACCGGTGTGGGCGGGTCGCAACTCAAAGGCGATGCCTGGGCCCAGCTCAAGGAACCCGGCAGTGCGCTGGCAAAGCGCAACATCTATTACGAGTACAACAAATACAATATCAGGGAAGAGTACGTGCCGGTGATCGAAGCGCACGGGAAATTCCTGATGGACCATAACGACCTCAAGATCGCGGTGCAGGGCAACTGCGACGATCGCGGCAGCCGCGAGTACAACCTGGCGCTGGGCCAGCGCCGCGCGGAAAGCGTTAAGCGCGCGATGGTGCTGCTCGGCGTCGGCGAAAAGCAGATCGAGACGGTCAGCTTCGGCGCGGAGAAGCCGGTGGCCTTCGGCCAGGATGAAGAGAGCTGGGCCAAGAACCGTCGCGCCGACATCGTCTATCCGAACGAACCGCAGTAATGTCCGTTCGCCCCGGTTGCAACGGCGCGCCGCAATTGTGGCGCGCTTTTTACTTCTCAGGCCTGTCTGGGGAAAAGCCATGGTGATCCGATCTTCTTCGACTCCCGGTTTCCGGTTTGCGCAAATCAGGCGGGGGCAGCGATGGCTGCCCCTCGTCGCATTGTTGCTGCTCCCGTTCGGCGCATCCGCAGCCGTCGATACGAGGCCGGTTGACCGGGACGGGGTCGGCGAACTGCAGACGGAATTCGCCACCCGGTTCGTGGCGTTGCAGGAAGAGCAGGCCGGTCTCGCCGAAAATCACCGGCGGTTGCGGGCAAGCGAACAACGACTGCAGGATGGTTTTTCGCTGATGCTGGCGCAGGTGCAGACCGTCAAGGACGAGCAGCCCGTGGCCGGCCCGAAACCGGCGCAGGCCGAACCCACCCCCAGCAACCGCGGGGTGGTGCAACTGCTGAACCAGGTCGAGGCGTTGAACGGCGAACTGAACCGGTTGCGCGGGCAGATGGAAGTGCTGTCCAACGATGTCAACAATGCGCAGAAGCGCCAGCGCGACATGTATGTCGACCTGGATACGCGGTTGCGCCGCATCGAGCAGGGCGGCGCAGGCAAGAAAGACACGGACAACGTTTCCGCGCTCGAAGAGCGCATTCGCAAGCTGGAGCAGGGATCGGCGACGCCGGCAACCATCCCGCAGCCGGTGGTTGCGGCGGCGGTGGTGCCGCCGGTGAATCCGCCGCCACCCGCCGCTGCCACTGCGGTTACACCGACTGCCGCTGCGGCTGCGTCGACGGCGCCGACACCGGCGAATCCGGCTGCGGCCGCCGCGTCGTCGCCGTCGAGTTCGCTGCCGCCTGCATCGCTTTCCGCCACCGACCAGGCTGCCATCCAGCGTGCCTACGACAACGCTTACAGCAATTACCGTTTGAGCGACTATCTCAGCGCCATTCGCGGCTTCGACGGTTTCCAGAAGAGTTACCCGAAACATCCGCTGGCGCCCAATGCGCAATACTGGATCGGCGAGTCCTATTCGCACCTGCACCAATATCGCGAAGCGATCGAAGCGGAGCGCCGCCTGCTTGGTACTTATCCGGACAGTGCCAAGGCGCCCGATGCCCTGCTGATCATCGGCACGGCGGAAAGCAGCCTCGGCGATAATCCTGCCGCGCGCAAGACCTTCGAAGAACTCATCGCGAAATATCCGGCCAGCGACGCCGCTGACAAGGCCAAAGGCCGGCTGGCCAAGCTCAAATAGCCGGTCGCGCAACGCAGCGAAGAATGAAAAAGGCCGTTGTGCTGCTGTCCGGCGGGCTGGATTCCGCAACCGTGCTGGCGCTCGCGACCCGCGATGGTTTCGAGTGTCACGCGTTGTCGGTGAATTACGGACAACGCCATCGGGCCGAACTCGTCGCCGCGCAACGTGTCGCTGCCATATTCGGCGTACGGCAGCATCGCGTGATCGCGTTGAACCTGCAAATCTTCGGCGGGTCGGCCCTGACCGATCCATCGATCGACGTGCCGACCGACGGCGCCGCGCAAGGCATTCCTGTTACTTATGTCCCCGCGCGCAACACCATCTTCCTGTCGCTGGCGCTGGCCTGGGCCGAAGTGCTGGAGGCCGGCGCCATTTTCATCGGCGCGAATGCCGTCGACTACTCCGGTTATCCGGATTGCCGGCCCGAGTACCTGCAGGCCTTTGAGGCGATGGCGAACCTCGCGACCCGGGCCGGCGTGGAAGGCAACCGGCTGACGATCCATGCGCCGCTGGTGCACATGACCAAGGCGCAGATCATTCGTGCCGGCATTGAAGCGGGCGTCGATTTCAGTCTCACCGTGTCTTGCTATCAGGCCGACGACAGCGGTGGCGCATGCGGTGCCTGCGATGCGTGCCGCATCCGCCGTGCCGGATTTGCGGCGGCCGCGGTCAAGGATCCCACGCGTTATCTTCAGAACGCCTGAGTGCTGATGGAAACTCCCGCCCAGCTTGCCGCACTCGTCGTCGTCTGCGGATTCATTCTGGCGCTGGTGTTCGGCGCCGTCGCCCAGAAAACCGATTTCTGCACCATGGGTGCCGTCTCCGATGTCGTCAACATGGGGGACTGGAGCCGCATGCGCATGTGGCTGCTGGCCATTGCCGTGGCGATTGCAGGCGCCAATGCGCTCGACCTTGCGGGGTTGGTCGAGCTTTCCCGTTCCGCCTATCCGGCACCGCGCTGGCCCTGGCTCGCTTATCTTGTCGGCGGTCTGCTGTTCGGCGTCGGCATGACCCTGGCTTCAGGCTGCGCCAGCCGCAGCCTGATCCGCATCGGCGGCGGCAACCTCAAGTCGCTGGTCGCCATGCTCTTCCTCGCGCTTGCCGCGGAGATGACGCTGCGCGGCCTGCTCTCGCCGGTGCGCACCGAAGTGCTGAGCGCGCTCGCCGTCCAGTTCGACCAGGGGCAGGACCTGTCATGGCTCGTCGCCGCATCGCTCGGCATCGGCAAGCGCAGCGTGCAACCGTGGATTGCCGCGGGGCTGTGTCTGGCGTTGCTGGCATTCGTGCTGAAGGATCGCGATTTCCGCGCCGATCACGAGCGCCTGTTTGCGAGCGTGGTGATCGGGCTGATCATCGTCGGCGGCTGGTACGTGACCGGCCATCTCGGCTTCATTGCGGAAGATCCGGAAACGCTGCAGGAGGCCTATCTCGGTACGCGCACCGCGCGCCCTGAATCCTTCACATTCATCGGCCCCGCGGCCAACGCGCTCGAGTTGCTGCAATTCTGGACCGACAAGTCCGCGCGCGTTACCTTCGGAGTAGCGGTGGTGCTCGGCACGCTGGCCGGCTCGTTTGCTTACGCCCTGTACAAGCGGCGTTTCCACTGGGAAAGTTTCGCTTCCGCCGCGGATACGCGCAATCACGTGATTGGCGGTGTTTTGATGGGATTCGGCGGGGTCACCGCCATGGGCTGCACCATCGGCCAGGGCATCACCGGCGTGTCGACGCTCGCGCTGGGCTCGATCCTGGTGTTCTTTTCGATCATCGCTGGCGCCGCGCTGACCATGAAGATACAGTACCGGCGCATGCTGAAAGCAGGTTAGTGGGATCGGTTGAAAGCGCCGCGTGACGCGCAGGCGGTTTGACGTGCCAACTGACAGGCCGGTAAAATGCGCCTCTTTTTTTGGGCGGTTAGCTCAGTTGGTAGAGCAGCGGACTTTTAATCCGTTGGTCGCGAGTTCAAGTCTCGCACCGCCTACCAGACACTTCAACAGGTTAGCAGTCAACTAACCTTTCTCTGATCGGACCGTAGGGAATTCGTAGAGAGGTAAATCACTTCCCCTCCGCATCCACCCTCGATCCGCGAGGCAGCGGCGGCAAGATGCTCCGTCGCGTACTTGGCATAGCGGTCCACCATGACACGGGATTTCCAACCGCCCAAGTCTTTCAACTCGTCGCAACTGGTTCCCGCCTGGCGATGCCACGATGCCCAGGTATGCCGCAGGTCATGAAAACGGAAGTCCTCGATCTCGGCCTTCTCCAACGCGGTCTTCCATGCGCTGTTGGTCACTTCC
>JANXPQ010000184.1 GCA_025357235.1 Betaproteobacteria bacterium | reverse complement strand
GCCGCAATCAAGGAATACATCGTCGTGCATAACAAGAATCCCAAGCCTTTCGTCTGGACCGCCAAGGCCCACGACATCCTCGCCAAGGTGATTCGCGCAAATCGCAATTTAAGTTCCAAACAGAACGAAGCACTACACTAGAAAGGCCCATGTTCTTCGCCTGTTTCTGGGTTTCGAACCTATGGCAAGCCCCAACACTGGTGAACTACTTATGAAGGGGGCCACGATAGACGGCCGATCCACATATGCCCCCAGGGAACCAACATGACCATCTTCGTCGACCCGCTCATGGGTCACGGGTTGAAACTGCGCGGCCACACGGTGCACAACTGCCACCTGTTCAGCGACACCGACGTCGACGAGCTGCACGCCTTCGCAGAGCGCATCGGCATGGACCGCACGTGGTTCCCGATCAGCGCATCCCGCACTACGACCTCACATCATCGTGCCGGCGCATGGCGGTGTCTTGCGGTGCCGTCGAAGTCGATCTGCGCCAAGCCGTCAACCTGTGGGCGGGATCCCGGTTCGCCATCGCCGACCGGAAACCTAAAAATTAGGCCCGGAAGTGGATCGCCTGCATCGCCACCGGGTCTCGTATTGCAGGTGTTCATCCGGAGAGAAGGGATAAGCACCCGACTGGATAATCGGCCGCTAATCCACAGCGAGCAGCAGTATATAACCCATTGTCTTGATTGCCGTTGCGTGTTGTAAACTGTTGCCGTTAATTGCATTTTCCGATAGTTCATCTCATGCCGGTCACGCATAATGGCGGGCCATTGATACGATCGAATTCCAAACGCGTGACTTTTTATTTCAACTCACTGGAGCCGGACACGCTGGTACGGCAGTTTCTTGCCAATCCGCCCGAGAAATTCGAGACGTTCCTGTCGCCTGAAGGTGCGCCCGCATTCAGCACGCGCTTCGACCTGCTGACCACTCTGGATAAGGATGTTAGGCGGCGCTTGATCGGGCTTCCGCTTTACCGCCACTGGTGCAAGCTATTGCGGCCGCGGACTTGCTTTGTGGGGACGACGGTTTCCGAGTATGCCCTGTTACCGCGGCATGTCGCGCCGGCTTCATTGGTGGCTGCGCTGAAGGAGCGCTACGCCGATGAATATCCGTTTCTCATCATTAAGGACGTGCCGCAGTCCTCCCCACTGCTGGATAATGCAAGCAATGCCCATGCACGAGACCTGCTCGCTGCGTGCAAGACTGCCGGGTTTGTGCTCCTGGAAGGCCAGGCGTTGGCTTATGTACCGATCGACTTCACTTCCGTCGAGAGTTACATCTCGCGACAGTCGTCGGGGCGCCGCAAAGACATCCGACGCAAGCTTCGCCGCCAAGGGGCCGTTCAGATCGAGTCCGTGCCGACGGGAAGCAACCGTTTCGCGATCCCTGCAGTCCTGGACGAATACTATGCGCTCTACCTCAATGTATTCCGGCAGAGCGAAATTCACTTCGACCTGCTGAGCGCAGACTTTTTCCGGGCGCTGCTGCAGGACGCTTCCAGCGGTGGTGTCGCGTTCGAGTACCGCAATGATGGACGATTGATCGGATTCAACCTGTGCTTCACGACCGGCGGTAAACTGATCGACAAATACGTAGGTTTCCGCTACCCCGACGCGCGCGCATTGAATCTTTACTTCGTCCACTGGTTCCATAATCTTGCATATGCCCTCGAGCACGGACTGACGCACTACGTGGCAGGCTGGACCGATCCCGAGATTAAGGCCTACCTGGGGGCGCAATTTACTTTTACCCGTCACGCCGTGCATGTCCGCAATGGCCTGCTTCGGGCGACGCTGCAGCGATTCGCCCGCTGGTTCGAAAGCGATCGCGCATGGCATGAGGGCCATGCTGATGATCACCCAGGTCATTCTTGATAAGGTTCTGTCAACTTAACACCGATACATTTGCAGGATGTCGACATATTGGCGACTCGGTCGCCGATGAGCAGTATTTCCGATCAGATCGTGGTTCGCGGGTGGATAACTTCACGCCATTGCGTAAAGCGACAACGCATGATCTCGCGGTAGTTCACAGCGGCCGGTAAATGGCGGCCGGGACGGAAGAATGGTCCAATCACCCCGAACACCGAGAGGAATCTCTGTGCATGTCCAGGGGATTTGAAGCCTCTCATGCGACGTTCCCGCTCCCGGGTGGGCTGGTGCGAATTCTCCGCCCGGTTGTTCAACCCTTTGTCCCGGCGATGTTCGACAGATCGCAACTCTTCGGCCTTGGCAGTCGCATAACTACCCAGTTTGTCGGTGATGATGACTCGCGGCACGTACTGCAGGGCCTTGAGCAACTTGCGAAAGAATTTCCTGGCCGCCGGCTTGTTCCGGCGTGACTGCACCAGAATATCGAGTACTTCCCCATCTTGGTCCACCGCACGCCACAAATACTGCAGCCGGCCATTGATCTTCAGAAAGACTTCGTCCAGATGCCAACAGTCACCAGGACGAGGGCTGCGCGAGCGCAGCTGTCTGGCGTAGAGGTGGCCAAACTTCAGGCACCACTCGCGCACGGTTTCGTAGGTTACTGTCACCCCGCGCTCATGCATCATCTCCTCTACGTCGCGGTAGCTCAGGGCGAAGCGGAAATACAGCCAAACGCAGCGGCTGATGATCTCGGACGGGAATCGATGGCGGTAGTAACTGGGAGCGGAGAGCTTCATCGCCTCAGTAAATCACCAATCGGTAAAGCTGACAATGCCTCTGGTGGTTAGGCTCGTAACAAATAAATTATTGATATTAAAGTAGTTTGAGGCTAGTATTGGCACTCTATCGCATCGAGTGCTAATCGTTTTCAGCTCGATCCCCCCGTTTCGAAACCAGGAGATACATCGATGAAAATCCGTCCCCTACATGACCGGCTCATCATCAAGCGGCTGGAAGAAGAGCGCAAGACCGCCTCAGGCATTGTCATTCCGGATACCGCAGCGGAGAAACCCGAGCAAGGGGAAGTGAAAGCACTCGGCAAGGGCAAGATCCAGGAAGACGGCAAAGTT
>JANXPQ010000358.1 GCA_025357235.1 Betaproteobacteria bacterium | reverse complement strand
CGGGTCATCATGCTTACCGGCGACAACCGCACGACGGCCGAGGTCGTTGCGGCACAACTCGGGATCGAGCAGGTAATCGCGGGCGTACTTCCCGAGCAGAAGATCGCCGCCATCCGGGATTTGCAAACAAGGGGTCGCTGTGTCGCGATGGCAGGCGATGGTGTCAACGACGCCCCTGCCCTCGCTCAGGCCACCGTGGGCATTGCCATGGGGACCGGTACCGATGCGGCGATGGATAGCGCCGGCGTGACGTTAGTCAAGGGGGATCTGCGGGGCATCGTACGGGCGCGCCGCCTGAGCCGGATGACGCTTGGGAACATTCGCCAGAATCTGTTCCTAGCTTTCGTCTACAACGCGGCCGGTGTTCCTGTCGCGGCTGGTGTGTTCTACCCGCTGTTCGGGTGGCTCCTGAGCCCGATGGTCGCGGCCGCGGCAATGTCCTTGAGTTCGGTCTCGGTGGTCGCCAATGCATTGCGTCTGCGCTCGCGGCTAGTCTGATCGGCGCAGGAGTCCCGACACCCCAGGCAGCCTTTGTGCGTCAGTTTGGAGAGCGGTCCATTCCGGGTGCGGGGTCGATTCCGTAACAGTGGTAGCGTCTGGCCGTGGACGTCCGAGACCAAGTCGGCGCAGTTGGAGAGCGGTCCATTCCGGGTGCTGGGTGCTCGGCTTGGAGTCGACCTTGCAGCGGTGGTAGCGTCTGGCCGTGGACGTTCGAGACCAGGTCGGCGCAGTGGAGTTCCGTACGCGTCTCCGCGGCGTCTCGCCTCCGGTCGTCCGCCGATTGCTCGTTGTCGAACAGGCGTCTCTGGCCGAGGTTCACGGATTTCTCCAGGTCGCTTTCGGTTGGCACGACGAGTATCCATACATATTTGCGATCCGCGGCTGGCGCATCGGTGATCCGGCACGGGCGCTCCAGCGGGCGAACGGTGGCGGCCGAGTCGACTATCCGCTTACGGTCTTCGGCCTCGAGCTCGGAGAAGCCTTTCGGTACCAGTACAACATGCCCAAAGGCTGGGAAATCGACTGCCGACTCGTGAGGCGTGGCCTCGTCTCGAGAATCGGGCTGCCGGCGTGCCTCGACGCTCGAGGTAGCCCACCGGATCAGGATCTCGGCGGCCCTGAGGCTTACCCGCAGTGGTATGCCGACAGCGACCCGGATTTGGCGCTGTATCAGGTCGAGGAGCTTCTTGACGAGGACTTGGATGCTGAGCAGTTCAGGGATGAGGCGCGAGTGATTCTCGCAGCCGCGCGTCTTGGTGCACCGCGACGGCGCGACATCACGGAGCGGTTGATACGCGTGACAAACAACGACGGGTACGCAAGGAGCGCGTATGAAGCTACGAGTCCAGCTGATCATCGAAGATAGATCAGGCAACGCGACGACTGCCGAGATCGCCGCGATCGAGCGCAATTGTCCGGATGACCTGATCGGTCTGAGTCTCGAGGAAGCGAAAGCGATGACCGGCGCAGCGCAGCGCGCCATGGTCCAAGCTCAAGCTCGGGAGGCTATCGCGGCTGGGTCGGTCTGCGCGAACTGCCGACGCCCCTTGCGAAAGAATGGGGTACACAGGATCCAATATCGGACCGTTTTCGGTCGGCTGGATCTCGAAAGCCCGCGCTTCTACCGTTGTCGCTGCCTCTCGACCGGCAGGCTGAGCAGTAGCCCGCTCGCGATATGGCTCGGCGATCACGTAAGTCAGGAGCTTCGATACTTGGAGGCTCAATTTGCAGCCCTACTTCCGTACGGTGCCTCCGTCGGTATGCTCCGGGCAGTGCTGCCGCTCGAAAACGCGACGAGCATTACGACGTGGAAGCGGCACGTGATCAGCGTCGGCGAACGACTCGATCTCGATGCACATCGGCGGTTCCCGATCCGATCGACGCTGAACGCGTTTGGACTGCCGACCCGAAATCCGCTTCAGGCCATCGGCATCGACGGCGGCTTCGTCAAGGCAGCCAACGCACCGTCCCGCCAGGAAGGATGGTTCGAAGTGATGGTTGCCAAGAGCCTACCGCGGTCCGGATCCGGCCGCGTCCTCGCCTTCGTGCAAAGATTGGAGCCAAACCCTACCGCTCGGATGGAGCGGTTCCTTGCCGAGCAGGGAGCATTCCCGGCGCAGCCGACGACGTTTCTATCGGACGGCGGCGACAGCGTGCGGCGCGCGCAAGGGGAGTTCCGGGCTTTTGGCGAGCCAATTCTTGACTGGTTTCATATTGCCATGCGAATGACGCAGCTTTCGCAGGCCATCAAGGGCCTGCCAGATGTGCCCGGCGAGACGACCCCGACGGACCATATAAATGAGGGCCTGCGAAGCGTGCGGGGCGCAAAAGCGTACCTTTGGCACGGCAGCCCGCACAGAGCATTGGACGAGCTCGGGAAGCTCACTTGGGACATCGGAACTGCAACGGACCGCGCGAGGGAGGTCCAAGGAAAGCTCAAGGAATTCATGAACTACATATCTGCCAACGTCGAGGCGATCCCGGATTACGCGGATCGCCGGCGGCACGGCGAGCCGATCGCGACGGGATTCGTCGAATCCGCGGTCAACCAGGTGGTCAGCAAGCGGCTGGTCAAGAAGCAGCAGATGCGCTGGACGCCGCACGGCGCTCATCGGCTGCTGCAAGTTCGCGCTCGTGTTCTCAACAGCCAGCTGCGAACGGACTTCGAGCGCTGGTTCCCAAAGCTCAGGGCCGCCCCCGAATGCGTCCGTATTGCGGCGTAGCACCCGGAATGGACCGCTCTCCAAAATGTACGAGAAGGCCGATGACGGTGATAATGCCCGCATCCGTGGTTTCACCGAGAAAGGCCGAGATCACGGCTGCGATCAACAGCACCAGCACCAGCGGATTCAGGAACAGCCGCAGCAGGTCGAGCGCCGCGGAATGGCGTGCGGCAGGGGTCGGATCGTTGGGGCCGCACTGCTGCAGGAGTGCGGCGGCCTCCTGGGACGTCAGCCCAACCGCC
>JANXPQ010000155.1 GCA_025357235.1 Betaproteobacteria bacterium | reverse complement strand
CCTGCAACGCGCCTGCGACGATTTCCGCCGCCGAAGCAGATCCCGAATTTACCAGTACGACGAGCGGCAAAGTCTTCAGATCCGGCAGCCACTTCAGATATTCCACGGTCCTTGCCTGCAGATACTGCTTCTCGCTGGTTTGCAGGCGCATGCGGGATTCCGCGGCGGCTGCCTCGGTATATACAACCAGTGAATCGTCCGGCAGGAACACGGATGAAACCGCGACTGCCGATTCAAGCAGGCCGCCGGGATTGTCGCGCAGGTCGAGAAGGACCCCTTTGAGGCCGCTGTCGCTCCGGCGGCCCATTTCCACGAGCGCCGCCAGCAGCGAATCCGCCGTGTGCTGGTTGAAATGCGTGATCTTGAGGTAACCGTAACCTGAACCCAGCAGCGCGGATATCACACTGCGGCTCTGG
Source organism: Betaproteobacteria bacterium (assembly GCA_025357235.1). Classification (GTDB taxonomy): domain Bacteria; phylum Pseudomonadota; class Gammaproteobacteria; order Burkholderiales; family JACQAP01; genus JACQAP01. The sequence goes on along the minus strand of JANXPQ010000155.1, from coordinate 4,204 downwards.
ATGATCGCGCGCCTTACGGTGACGACATGCGGCTCCGCATCGCCCTTGCGCAATACCGTGAGCGAGATGCTGGTATCGGGTTCGCCGCGCACGCGCTCGATCGCCTGATCGAGTGTCATTCCCTCGATGCTGTCCTCATTGAGCCGGGTAATGAGGTCGCCCGGGCGCAGCCCCGCCTGAAACGCGGGTGAGTCTTCGTAAGTGGAAACGATGCGCACCGCACCGGACTCCAGGCCCACTTCCATGCCGAGACCGCCGAACATGCCGCCGTTGTCCTGCTTCAGTTCGCGATAGGCTTCCGGTTCGAGATAATCCGAATAGGGATCCAGTCCCTGGAGCATGCCGCGAATGGCGTCGGCCGTCAGTTTCCGGTCATCGACGGATTCGGCGTATCTGGCTTTGACTTGTTCGATCGCCTGAACCAGCGCACGCAACGTAGGGTCCTGCGGATTGCCGTCCGCAAAGGCAGGGCCTGCACAATATGCGATGGCAACGAACAGCGCCCCGCGCAGACAGTTAAACGCCGGGCGCCGGCGCCAGGCGCGCCGAAACAAGGGCGCGCTACGCCCGCAGAGATTCAACAGCCCCGTTGCCGCCTTCAACTTTCTTCTTTCCTCAACACCCCGCACCGATGATTCTACGGCAACAGCAAAACTGCTTTGACAAAATTATTGCACCGCAGCGCATTATCAGACGTCCTGCGGAGACCTAAAGTTATTGTTGTGCGATGTCGCCGCGGTTCGGGCTTATGCAGTTCCCGAATTCAATCTGCGGGTGCGCCCGGGCTAAGCCGAGCCATGCGGATTTCTCCGCAGGGCCTCCCTTCGTCAAGCCGTCCGGGCGCACACTTCATTGCGCAACCGCCATGCCAGCATGACGCGCACGGACACATCCATCCCGCCAAGATCGTGAAAGCTGAAGATTTGTCGGGAATTTCCGGAAACGCGGAAAAAGTGGGCAGCCGATCGAGGGAAATCCGGCAGGTAAATTAACGCGCAGAACGTCAATTAACGACCGGAGCCGGCCGCTTGGCTGGAATTAACGCTTTAAATAGGTCCGGCGCGAACTTCCGTCACCGTCTCGCACAAACAGTTCGAACGGCAAAAACGCGTTCAGCGATCACTCGCGATCGAAGCGAACGCAGGCGAAGTAACATGGCGCAGGTTCAGGGTTTGTCGCAGCGGATAGGTCGGGCGCGGCGACTTGTCTTCGTAAAATGGCATCATCTGCGGCACCAGCCCGGCCAGCGTTTCCATGCGCTTCACCGGTGCCGGGTGCGTGGACAGAAAATCGATGCGCGACTTGCCGCCGTCGGCCTTGGCCATTTTTTCCCATAAGGTGGCGGCATGGGGGTCGTAGCCCGCCTTGGCCGCCAATTCGATGCCGATGCGATCGGCTTCCGATTCCGCGGTGCGGCTGTTCGGAAGTTCGAGTGCGACCAAAGCGGCGGTTTGCGCGCCCGTGAGCGTAAGGCCGGCGTATTTGCTGTTTTGCTGGGTGACGGCAAGCGCGCTCAATCCCACCTGCATGGCCATGGCACGCGACATTTTCTCTGCAGAATGCTTGGCGAGCGCGTGGGAGATTTCATGACCCATGACTTGCGCCAGCTCATCGTCGGTCGGCTTGATCTGCTGCATCAGCCCGGTATAAATCGCCATCTTGCCGCCGGCCATGCACCATGCGTTCACCGTTTTCGGATCGTCGATCACCTTGACGCTCCATTCCCAGTTCTGCGTTTCGGGCCGGTATTTGATGGCCTGCGCAATCAGGCGGCCGGTGATTTCATGCACGCGGGCGACCGTCCCCGGTTCGGAGTCGATCTTTCCCGCCTTTGCCAAGGGTTGCAGCAGGCGGTATAGGCTTGACCGGATTCGCTGATCGCAGTGCTTTCCGACACCAGCATAAGCTGCTGTCGGCCCGTTATCGGATTGGATTGACAGCCTGCAAGCGCCAGCATCGCGGCGAACAGCGCGATGGATATTATTTTCATGTAGGGGCTCCTCTTGCGGCGTTGGAGTCACCGCCTGCGCTTTCGTTCAATGCCAGAGTAATCCCGGCCGGTGTCGCCGTGTCCGGACAGACAAAATAAAAAGCCGGCGAATGCCGGCTGATCGGGCACGCCTGTGTTTCAGGCGTACAGGCGGCTGTGCCTCGGCACTTTCGCCATCAGGTATTCCATCTGGTCCTGCAAGATACGGCGATTCTGCAGGATCAGGTGTTCATAGCGGTTCGGCACATACGGCGTGTACAGCAGCGGCATATTCGCCTCTTCCGGCGTGCGCCCGCCCTTGCGGATGTTGCAGGACCGGCAAGCGGTGACCACATTCATCCAGCGGTCGCGGCCATTGAGATAAACCGGAATGACGTGATCCCGCGAAAGGTCGCGCTCCTTGTACTGGCCACCGCAATAGGCGCACATGTGCCGGTCGCGGAAAAACAACGACGTATTGGAAAGGTGCGGCTCAGTATGATGGTCCTTGACGAAGTCCACCGCGCCCTTGATGGCGATGATGCTGTGCGTGGAAAGTTCCGAGCGTTGGCCTGTGAGCCGGCAGATGCCCCCGTGATAGGTCGCGACGGGGTCGCCGAGCGACCAGGCCACCATGCGCCGCGCATAGTAGGAAATGGCTTCTTCGACCATCAACCACCGGCTGGGAACGCCGGCCATATCGACTGCGAGTACCAGGGCCAACTCCGCTCTCCTGAATATTGATGCCGAAGCGCGAACAGCGGGCTTCGGCTTTTAGCCGGCTGCGGACCCGGAACCGCGTATCGGGCCGCAACACGGTGTTACGCAGAGTATAGCCGCAAGAATCGCAATTTTGGAAGTCACCCCACCTGCCCGGCGGGTACACGAACGGCCGGGTCAGGCCTGCAGCGAGACCTTCTGGATGGTAATGGCATTGACCGGACACACCGATTCGCAGCGGCCGCAACGGATGCACTGGCTCTGGTCGATCCACAGCCGGTTGTAGTACAGCGAGTCGGTCTTACCCTCCTCGACGCGGGCATAACCGGTAATGCGCCCCTCCTCGTCGCGGGTAAGTGAGGCAATCTCGACGATGCAGCCCTCGACCGGTCTCACCTTGAGGCATTCGTCACACAGGACGCATTTCTCGTCGATGATTTCGAATTTGTAATGGCACAGATAACAACGCGAAGCTTCTGCGGTTGCCGTTTCGGCCGCATAGCCGGTCTCCACTTCCGCCTCGAGCTTTCTATTGCCCGCCGGCAGCGTCGGCATGACATGAATCGGGATTATGTCCATCTGCGGAGTCCGGCCGGTACCGCGACCGCCGGACACCTTCGACTGGAAGATGGGACCGGCCAGCGCGCGGGCGCGGGGGCGCCGTGCACCATTCAACCAGGCGTCCACCTTGCGCGCGCATTCCCGGGCATGGCCGATCGCCTGGATCAGCGTCGTCGCCCCAAGCGCAAAATCGCCGGCCGCGAACAGGTTGGACTGGGCCGTTTCCTGGCTCTCACCACCAGACAACCAGCCGTCTTTCGCCACCAGTTTCCGTGTCAACCCGGAGTCCATCCAGCGAGTGTCCGGATATTGCCCGGTAGCCAGGATGACGGTATCCGCGCCGATGTCGAGTTCCGACCCCGGGACATCAACCGGCATGCGCCGTCCGTCGCGGCCCGGTTCTCCCTGCCGAGTGCGGATGAAACGTACGCCGATCACCGATCCGCGATCGCCCAGGAATTGCGCCGGCGAATAGTTCGTCTCGAGGTGGCCGCCCTCTTCGAGCAACGCTTCCAGTTCTCCCGGCAGGATCACCATGTCCTGGCGTGAGCGCCGATAAACGACGCCGACTTGGGCGCCGAGCCGAAGTGCCGTGCGAGCGCAATCCATCGCGGTATAGCCGCCGCCGATAACGATCAGGCGCCTTCCGATTTCGCGCCGGCCAAATTCATTGACTTGCAGCAGGAAGGACAGGCCGTGCTCGATGCCTTTCAACTGCTTTCCCGGTAGATCGAGTAAATTCGGCCGCAGCGTTCCTGCCGCCATCGCCACCGCATCGAATTCGTCAGTGAGTCGGGAAACCGGAAACGCGCCGCCGACCTCCACGCCGCAGCGAATTGCCACGCCCGCCGCTTTGATTTGCAGGATCTCGCGCTCGATGATCGCACGCGGCAGGCGGAAAGCCGGAATGCCCTGGTTCAGCATGCCTCCCGGCGTCGCGTGTTTTTCGAAGAC
>JANXPQ010000148.1 GCA_025357235.1 Betaproteobacteria bacterium | reverse complement strand
TATTCCCAGGTGTGGGCGGCACTCGACGGCGACCTGGGCGCCTACCTGCGCGGGGTAATCGCGAAAGTCAATCTGCACGCCTTCGACAAGCTGTGGGACATCGGCTTCCGCCAGATCACCAGCAGCACCAAGCCGATCCTGACGCCGGAAGATTTGAAGGGCTTCAAGATCCGGGTGCCTGTGAGCCCGTTGTGGGGGTCTTTGTTCCAGCACCTGGGTGCGGCACCGACCTCCATTAACTTTGCCGAGGTGTACTCGGCATTGCAGACGCATATCGTCGACGGCCAGGAGAATCCGCTGTCGCTGATCCTGATCGCCAAGCTGTACGAAGTGCAAAAGCACATCTCGATCACCAACCACATGTGGGACGGCCAGTTCACCCTGGTCAACGGGCGTGTTTGGCGGTCGCTGCCGGAGAATCTTCAGGAAATTCTGGCGCGCAACTTCAATGAGGCGGCGATGCGCGAGCGTGAGGACCTGGCGAAGGTAAACCAGAACGTCGAGAGCGAGCTGACCAAGCTTGGCCTGCTGTTCCACCGTACCGACCCCGAGCTGTTCAGGGCCGCGATATCCAAGTCCGGCTACTACCGGAAATGGAAGGCCACGTTCGGCGATGAAGCCTGGGGAATGCTCGAGAAGTACGCCGGTCCGCTGGTGTGAATCCGGTACCGGCGCCATAGGAGAAACGGAAAATGACGAATCGACTCGAAGTGCGCGCGGCCACAGTCGCTGGCCCGCTGTCCAGAACCCGCCGGCGTTTGCTACAGGCGGCGTGCGCCCCGTTGCTGCTGGGTGGGGTGGCTGCGCTGCCCGCCATGGCGCTAGCGGCAACCGATCGCAGGAAGCCGGTGGAAACCCCGGGGAAGACCTGGCTCGAAGTGTCGCTGAACGGTCCCTGGTCGCGCGACCGGCAGCCAGGGATCCCGATCGCGGTCAAGGACATCATTGCCGAAGGCATCGCCTGCGCTCGCGCGGGTGCGGCGATCGTCCATGTGCACGCGTACGACGAAAAAACCGGCCGGCAAAAGGACGATGCGGATCTGTACGCCGCGATCATCGAAGGCATCCGCGCAAAGGAGGACGTCGTCGTGTATCCCACCCTGCCCTTCGCCGGCAGCGTGGACGCGCCGAACATGATGAGCGCTCAGGAGCGCTTTACGCATACCGAAACACTGGCCAAGCGCGGGCTGCTGGAGTGGACGGTGGTGGATCCCGGCTCCACCAACATCACCCGGCTCGACGAGATCGCCGCGGGCAAGCAGGGCTTCGTGTATGCCAATCCGGAATCGCACATCCGGCTCGGCCTGGAGCTCTGCTCCCGCTATCGCATCCATCCGGGGTACGCGCTCTACGAGCCCGGCTTCGTGCGGCTGGGCGCGGCGTTGGAGCGCGCTTACCCGCAGATTCCGCAGTGCATTTACCGCTTCATGTTCTCCGACGGACTGAGCTTCGGCTTTCCACCGCGGCCCTACGCGCTGGACGCCTTCCTGCAACTGCTGGCGGACGAGGCGCCGCATGCGCCGTGGATGATCGCCGGGCTGGACGTGAACATCACGCCGCTGATGGCGTATGCCGCGGAGCGCGGCGGTCATATTCGCGTGGGGCTGGAGGATGCGCCGTTCGGGGCACGCAAGACCAATGTGCAGCTGGTGGACGAGGCGGTCGCCGTGATCCGCTCGGTGGGCAAGGAGCCGGCGAGCATCAAGGAGATCCGACAGGCGCTGGCACGCGCGTGAATCTGCCGCGCACGCGGCAGGAGAAAAATCAAGCAAGGAGGGGAGCAAATGGAATTTACTGAGCTTCGGCAGCGATTACTTCGGCTGGACCCGGCCGCGCTCTGCGATGCCGACAAGCGGCTGCGCGTGATCGACCCCGCGTTGCGGCCGATCAATTCCGGCGTCAAACTCGTAGGGACGGCATTCACGCTGGTGTGTCCGGACGACCACCTCACCGTGCTGAAGGCCCTGGAGGATGCGCGACCCGGGGACGTTCTGGTGATCGACACGCGCGGCGGTCGCCGCGCGGTTGCGGGCGAGTTATTCGCAACGGAAGCCATGCATCGCAAGTTGAGCGGGATCGTGGTGGACGGCGCGGTGCGCGATACCGCGACGCTGCGCACGCTGCCGCTGCCGGTCTATGCACGCTTCGTCACCCCGATGTCCGGCACTATGCGAATCGCGTGTGACAGGCAGGTCGCTGTTCAGTGCGGTGGAGTGGCAGTCAGCCCGGGCGATGTGATCTTCGGCGACGATGATGGCTTGATCGTGGCCTCGATAGCGGAGCTCGAGCGCATTCTTCCGGTTGCCGAAGAAATTCAGAGCAAGGAGCTGGCTGCGCTCGCCCGCATGCGAAACGGCGACAGCCTGCCCGACCTGCTCAACTTCGACGAGCACTGGGAAGCCGTCACGAAGGAGCCGGACAGCAAGCTCGTATTCCTGCCCATCTGAGATCAGAGGCGACGATGGGGTCTCTCCAAGTATTGCAGCGGGTCGCGCTCATCACCGGTGCCGCAAAAGGGATTGGTGCGTCGATCGCGGATGTCCTCGCCCAGCAAGGCATGCACGTGCTGATCGGCGACATCGACGAGACGCAGGCACGAGCCAAGGCCGAAGCGCTGACCGGTGCCGGGCGGAGCGCCTCTGCGCTGCAAATCGACGTCGGCGACCCGGCATCGGTTGCCGCCGCGTTCGAAGTCATCGATCGGCAATGCGGCCGCTGCGATATCGTGGTGAACAACGCCGGGATCGCCAAGACCTTCCCCTTCGTCGACGTCCCGCTGGACAGCTGGCAGGCCCATCTGGCCATCAATGTCACCGGTGTTTTGCTGTGCGCCCAGGCCGGTGCCCGCCGCATGATGCGCGAGCGCTGGGGCCGGATCATCAATATCGCATCGGTCGCGGGAATGCGCGCAGTGGGCGCGGGCCGGACCGGTTACGGGACCTCCAAGGCCGCTGTCATCGGACTCACGCGGCAGATGGCGGTCGAGCTCGCCGAGCATGGCATCACCGCCAATGCGGTTGCGCCGGGTCCCGTGGACACACCGATGACGCGGGTGCTGCATTCACCAGAATTCCGACAGAGCTACACCGACGCCATACCGATGAACCGCTATGGCACGCCCGAGGAGATTGCCGCCGCCGTCGCCTATCTGGCGTCGGATGGTGCTGCGTACGTGACTGGAATCGTCATTCCGGTCGATGGCGGGTTTCTCGCCTCCGGCGCGCGGTAGGGGCGAATTTCAAACCGTCTGATCGGCACGCTCCCGAAACAAACATTGGAGGCGTTGTGGAGTTTTCACATCGCGGTGCCGCCGTCCACGTTCAGCACGTGGCCGGCGACAAACGCGGCCTGGGCCGAAGTGAGGAAATCGATCGCCGCCGCGATCTCCGCTGCCTGCCCCACGCGGCCGATCGGCGTCATCGCGATCACCCGCTCCAGCGTGCCGGCGGCGAGCCGGTCGAGCTGGCGCTGGGCGAAGTCGGTCATCGTGAGGCTGGGAGATATCGCGTTCACGCGAATGCCCGATTTTGCGAACTCGCGCGCCAGCGCCTTGGTCAGCGCGATTAAAGCACCCTTCGACGTCGAATAAGCTGCGGTCCCGAGCAGACCACCGCCGCGCTGCCCGGCCACCGAGCTGACGTTCACGATGCAGCCGCTTCCCTGGCGCAACATCGTCGGGATGACGGCCTGGCAGCACAGCCACACGCCGGTGGTATTCACTCGCATCACGCGCTCGTATTCCTCGAGACCTATCTCGAGAAAAGGCTTGGAGCTTTCTACACCCGCATTATTGACCAGGATGTCGATGCGTCCCCAGCGGTCCAGCACCGTGTTCACCATTGCACGCACGCTGGCTTCGCTGCCGACATCCACGGTGACCGGTTCCACATCGAGCGCCGCCGCCTTCAGCCGCGCCGCCGTCTCTTCCGCAGCCGCGGGACGCAAGTCGGCTACCGCGACACGTGCGCCACGCGAGGCAATCGCACGCGCCGCGGCCTCGCCAATCCCACCGGCTCCGCCGGTTATGATCGCAACTTCTTGTTCGCTGTGCATGGGCCTCCCAGACGCGCCTGATGGCGAATCAAGCCACCTCGCGCTCGCCGACGAGCAAAAAAAAGGGCTGCTACCTGCCGTCTATTTTTTCGCGGAGCATCGCATCACTTCCGCGTGCCGTAACGCCCATCTTTCAGAACCGGTTCGCGACCAAGGATACACTGTGCAGATCGCGGGGCGATACACGGCTCGCGACCAACGAGTAGGCGCAAAGTCACGCCAGCCGGCATGCTTCATTCCTTCTTCGCCCCGCCGGGATTGACGACGTGGGTCCCGCTCGGGCCCATGCCACTGATCTGCACGATGGCTTCCTCGTCTTTTGCGCCGTCGTAGTGCACTTTGCCGGGCGCATGAATGGCGAATCCCCCGGCAGGGATGGGCGTGGTGCGGCCTGGGTCGAAGGACTCTCCTGTACCGGCCCACCACGTGCCTTTCAGCACGGTGACGTAGCGTGCCTCCGGATGCCAGTGCGGTCGGCTCATGGTGTGCGGGGCGAACTTCGCGCGGATGACGTACAGCCCGGGCTGGCTCGGGTTGCCGGCCAGTACGACGAACTTGACGCCGGGCAGGCCGGGATAGTCCTTCCATTCCAGATTGTCGATTTGCAAGATGGAAATGGTTTCCTCATCTTGTTCGGCAGCCGTCGGATTCATTTGGCCAAATACGACACTCACTGTTAAAGCCAGCAGTAAACACCTTCTCATCATTGCCTCCCTTTGTATTCACGTTGACGTTGGTTGGCCCGAAATGCATCGCCGTTCGCCTTCCGCGTCAAACCAATCTCGGGGTTACCGCAGCGGCCTGAAGAACGCCTGCACCTCTCAAGCCAGCAGTTCGGGTTGCTCCAGCGCGGCGAAGTGACCGCCCTGACGTCTCGCCACATGTACGAGGTCTGCGGCCAGCCGTGAAGAAGGACCACTAAAGGGCCGTGCCTTGCGGAGACGTAGTGGAGCCCGACGTCGCCCAGGTCGGCGAAATTTTGGACAAGTTCCGACATGAGAGTAGATTCCTATTTGAAGAGCCTGAAAGACTATCAATTGTGTGATCGAGGCAGCGATGCCCGCAATAGCAGAGTCGGCCTAGCAGCTAAACTCGGCGTAGCGGCATGGACCTTGACCTCCTTGATCAAACAACGGCACGGCTTCCCGCGCAACATGCGTTTCCCACCGCCCCACTAGCACACGATCTGTCGTAATCCAGGTTGCCCAAGGGAGTGCATCGGGCAACGCTTCTCCTTTCGGGTATTCGTCGCAAACACATTCGTACTTCAAATGAGCGGCAGCGGCATACAAGAATGTCCCTTGATCGAAGCATAGCCCGGGATTAGGCCGGGCTACTTTAACCCCAGCACCAGCAAGCCTGCTCTGACTTGCCTTTGCTGTAGATGCGCGTAGTTCTTTTCGATCATGGCGACCGACGTTCCCGACACCTGTGCGACGTGGAACAGGTCCAGCCCGCTCGTTACCAAGTCCGTGATTGCCGAGTGCCGCAGGGAATAGGCGCACGTTTCCTTCGGTAGCTTGGCCGCCTTGGCGGCCTCATTGATCACGTCCCGCCAGCCCTCTTTTTTCCACTGCTGGCCGTCTGGGCGGCAAAACAGGAAGTCCTGGTGGCATTTGCCCTTGGCACACGCCTTCACGTGCGCCAGGAGTTCCCCGCTTAAGGGAAGCTTCCGGGACTTGGTCTTGCCCCGGGGCACGCTCAGCACCGCGTGCCGGGCGTCGAAGTCGGACACCCGCAAGGCCGCGACATCGCCCGGCCGAAGCGGCAACAAAGCGAAGGCCCGGACCAGCGATTGCGCTTCTTCGGCTACGTTGCCGACCAGTTTCCTGCGGCTGCGCAACGGCAGATAAAGCTCGCGCCGTCCATCTGCATCCTCGAACGGAGCAAGCTCGTCTACCCAGGCATGATCGGAGGAGACTACCCGACGCTTGAGCGCCAGATTCAACGCGGCGCGAAGGGCGGTGGCGTTGCGATTGTAGGAACTGCGGCTGCCGCCTTTGGCCAGCACACGCTTTTTCCAGCCCGCCATCTGGGTGGCCGTGAGCTTGGGCAGCTCAATCTGGGCGATCGGGTCGCCGTAGACCAATCGGCGAAACCGGCCGGCCGCATCCACAGAAGCGGCTTCGGAGTTCTCGGTCTTCAACTCTTCGACGTAGACCCGACAAGCCTCCCCTACGGTCGTCGATTTAACGGAACCGCCCAGGCCCAGATGCTCGAACCACTCCTCGGCCGCCGCCTTCGCCGCGTCGAACCGGTCTTTCTCCAAGGGAGTGGCCAATTCACCAAGGGGCTTCTGATGAAATTTCTGACCGTCGTAGACCCGCGCGAGCCACGTCCCGTACGCCCCTCTGGACATGCGCCGGAAACCGAGATAACGGCTTTTGGCCAGCCGATGCCAATACGGTTCGCGCCGTGGTGACAGCTTCGCCCGAGCCTCGACGCGATCGAGATGAACAGCCATGCGAACCCGCTAGTATGGGAGATATATGGGGTTACACTAGCATGGACAGTATTGGACGGCAATGAGCAGAAATGACGATGTTTCCAGTACAAACAGTAGATTAACCTAGACTTCCGTAGACTTCGGTGGACTTAGAAACCCCCTTTTCGTGCTTTCACACGGCAGGGGCCACAGGTTCGATCCCTGTACCACCCACAATCCTGAATCAAGCAGTTACCTGAACGTCCCCATCATCACTAAAGCCGCTGGGTATACGATTGGGTATACCTTGCAGCAGCACCACCGCCGAGCGCGCATTTTCAGGCGCCAAGTGTGCATACCGCTCCGTCATGCGCACGGTGCTATGACCTAACACCGCCGCAATGTGAGCAGCCGGCACGCCCGCTTGTGCGAGCCACGATCCGCAGGTATGCCGGAGATCATGAAACCGAAATCCGACCAGCCCCGCCGACTCGCAAGCCCGCCCAAAACTCGACTTCACGCCGCCGAGTCGCTTTCCATCATTGCCG
>JANXPQ010000120.1 GCA_025357235.1 Betaproteobacteria bacterium | reverse complement strand
ACGTGGTGGCCGGATAGGTGACCGCCAGCGCCTCGGGCATGCCCTTCAAGCCGTCAGTGACCGCGATCAGGATATCGGTCACGCCGCGCGTGTGCAGGTCGTTGAATACCTTCATCCAGAATTTCGCGCCTTCGGTGTTCTCGATCCACAGCCCAAGGATGTCGCGGCTACCATCGGGCAGCACCCCCAAGGCCAGGTAGACCGCCTTGTTGCGTACCACATTGTCCTCACGGATCTTCACCCGCAGGGCATCGAAGAACACCACCGGATACATCGGTTCGAGTGGCCGCGACTGCCAGCCGGTAATTTCCGCGAGCACCGCGTCGGTGACCGTGCTGATGAAATCCGGGGTGACTTCGGTGCCGTACATCTGGGCCAGAAAACCCTGAATCTCGCGCACCGTCATGCCGCGGGCGTACATGGCGATGATCTTGTCGTCAAAGCCGGTGAAGTGGCGATCGTGCTTACCGATGAGTCGCGGCTCGAACGCACTTTCGCGATCGCGCGGCACCTCGATGCGCACGGGCCCGTCGTCGGTGAGCAGCGTCTTGCCGCTCTTGCCGTTACGGTGGTTGGTCCCCGCCTGCGGCTTATCCCCGCCAGCCGCGTAGCCCAGGTGGTGGCTCATCTCCGCCCCCAGGGCGCGCTCGATCAGCGCTTTTTTAAATGCCAGCGCGGTCTCCTGGACCGCGCCCGGCGTCATCGGCCCCTTGACCAATTGATCCAGCAATTCCGGTGGTATCTTCGGCAACACCGCCGCTTGCGCGGCGGCATTGGCTTTTTGCATCTTCCTGACTGGCTTGGGCATTCATGTTCCTTTCAGTTGACATGATATGCCTCACACACAAAACTCCGGACAGGCCCGAACCGGATCTTGTCGCCGTTTCAAACTGCTTTCCTCTTTCCTCTTTCCTCTGCCGAAGGATTACAAGTTCATTTCTTTCTCTTGTAATCCTTCGGCGGCGCAAACAGCGAATCGTGCAGCGCTTCCATCTTGTGCGATTTCACCTCCGACATGAACGTGAACAGCGGCTTGTCGCCGATGTCTTTCATCGTCTCGTCCATCGAGCATGCTTCGCCGGCGAAACGCCACTTCACATTCATCAGGATCGGCTGGCCCTTCGCCTTGTCCAGTTTTCTGGCGCCGGCAAGGAAGGTCGCGCGGTCCGTCGGGCTTACATTCGGGGATAGATAACTGCTGATCATCCGGCCAACTTCGGGCGGCAATGTCACCGTGCGGTCCTCATCGGAGTCGATGCCGAGAATCTTGTCGCGCGCGCGGGCATAGGTTTTTTCGAGTGCGGTCGCGTCTTTAAGCGCCGGCGTCACCGGTGTCGTCCACAGGTCCATGCTGATCGTGCTGGTGGATTTGCGCGATGCATTGTCCTTGAACGTGACCTGCCATTTGATGTCGTACTGCTCGATGTCGAAGCCGTTGATGCTGCGCTTCTGCCCGGTGGGCTCGACCGTGATGGTCGTATTTCCGATCTTCAGCCGGCAATCCAAGTCGCGGCCCTTGTCGTCGTCGGATTTTGTCGTCGTCGGTTTTTTTGCAATGGGCGCGGGGCAGCCTTTGAGCGGGCATTCGCTGTATTGCCGGGTCTTCCGGTCCGGTGTCCACGCCAGTTTCTTGTCCAGGCGTTCGATGCGTATCTCGGAGTCGGCGCCGCTCAGGAAGCGCGTAAGGATGCTGGTGCCCCTGAGGCTGGATTCGCTGCGCTGCATGTTCGGCCGGGTGTAACTGAGCGACATGGTTTCGAAGGCGGGGAAGTCCTTGATCCCCTCGTTGACCATGTGAGTTACAAGTACCGCAGTAGGATTGATTGGCGTTGGGTCGGGGTCCACTTGCGGGAGGCCGGCACAACCGGCCAGCATCAGCGCCACTGCGATACTAATGGCTGTACTGCGAAACATGAACACTTCTCCGTGATTCGGCCCTTCGAACGGGCAGACCGCGCAAGTGTAACCGGAGTTGCCCCGCACAGAACCCGGGAAATCGGGCGCCTTTGCGCATTTTCCGGAAAGGCTGCCGGCCCGGCAATCGCCTACAATGCGCAAAGAGGGGCCGGGTAAGATCTCCTGTGCGAAAGCCGGCGAAGCAATTGTCGGCGCAGTGCTCGCCGGACCCGGTATGCGATGCGCCAGCGGTCATCAACAACAATGAGGAGACAACGACATGTCTAGCCTGATCCGTGCAATGACCAATTTTTTCATCCTTCGCGCCGCTCCCGGCAGCGGGGCGCAGGAGTGCAGTGGAACCATCACCGTCGAAGAAGCGTTGAAGGCGGAGGATGCGCGCTTCAAGGCGCAGATGAGCGGTGACGGCGCCGCGATGAAGAAATTGTTCGGCGACGACCTCGTCTACATCCACTCCAGCACGGTGGTCGATACCAAGCAGAGCTTCATCGAGTCCATTACATCGGGCAACGTGAAGTACCGCTCCATGCACCGCGGCGATTCGACGGTGCGCACTTACGGGGGGGTGGCCATCGTTACCGGCAGCGCCAAATTCGAAGTCACGGTCAAAGGCGAGAACCGCACCCTCGACCTGCTGTATCACGCCATCTGGGCCAAGCGGATCGCGGGCGCGCAGTTCATTTCCTGGCAGGCGACCAAAAAGAGCTAAGAGGCCGTGACGGCGTGGCGCGCTGGCATACCGGCTTTGCCTTAAGAGAGGAAAGATTAGAAGCAATTGGCCGCAAGGCACGTCATTGCTTTTACTTTGGGCTTTAACCTTTCCCCTTTAACCTGTACTTCAGTTTGTTTCCGGCACCTTGCCGCGATTCGCTTCCTGCCAGCCGCCGCCTAGCGCCTTGATCAGGCCGACGCTCGCAACCAGGCGCTGGCCGTCGATCTGCGTGGCGAGGCGCTGGGTGGCAAGGCGCGTGCGTTCGGCATCGACGAACTCCAGGAAAATCACCAGGCCCGCTTCGTAACGCGTCGAGGAAATCTCGGCCGTCTGTTGCGCGGCGGCGAGGGCGCGGGCCTGTAAATCGGCCTGCTCCGCGAGGATTCTCAAACCGGAGAGCGCGTCTTCCACATCGCCGAATGCGCTGAGCACGCGGCTGCGGTACTGCGCCAGGTTCTCCTCGTAGGCCGCCTTGGCGAGATCCACGTTGCCCTTGATGCGCCCGCCGTCGAACAGCGGCAGCGAGACACCGGCACCGAGGAATCCGGCGGTACTGCCGGACTTCAGCAGGTCGCTCAGCTCCGCGCTGTCGAAGCCGAGCGCGCCGGTCAGCCGGATGCTCGGAAAATACGCCGCCGTTGCGACGCCGATGTCGGCATTGCGTGCGGCGAGCAGTCGTTCCGCGCGCGCCACGTCGGGACGGCGCACCAGCAGTTCGGAAGGCAGTCCCGCGGGAATGGCCGGCGGCGCGAGGTTCAGCGGATTTTCGGCCAGCACGAAATCGGCGGGAGCCTTGCCGATGAGAATCGCGATCGCGTGTTCGATCTCGGCGCGGCGCTTGGCTACGCCGATCGATTCGGATTCCGCCGAGGCCACTTCGGTTTGCGCGCGCGTGACGTCGAGCTCGGAGCCGATGCCGCCCTCAAAGCGCACACGGATCAGGTCCAGCGCCTGGCGGCGGATCTCTATGGCACGGCGCAGCACGTCGCGCTCGGCGTCGAGCGAACGCAGCGTCAGATAATTTTGCGCGATGTCGGCCTGCAGGGTCAGCAGCACCGTGAAGTAATCGTCTGCGCTTGCATCCAGGCGCGCGTCCGCGGACTCCACCGCGCGCCGTACGCGGCCCCAGACGTCGACTTCGTAGGCGGCATCCAGCGGCAACCGGAAATGGTTCGCCGCATAGCCGACCACCGGCGTGCCTGGCTGCGCCGGGCGGTTCTTCGAATAACGGTCGCGCGAGACGCCCGGATCGAGCGTCACGTTCGGATAGTAGTCCGCTTCCGCCACGCCCGCGATGGCGCGCGCCTGCATCACGCGTGCCGCGGCGGCGCGCAGGTTCGGGCTCTGGATCCGCGCCTGGTCTTCCAGCTCGTTCAGCTTCGTGTCGCCGAACACTTCCCACCAGGTGGCCGGCAAGGAGTAGGCGGCCGCGACCTGCGCGCCGGATTCCTTCCAAGCCTTGGGCGTACCCGTTTCGGGGCGCTTATAGTCCGGTCCGACGGCGCAGCCGGCCAGCATCAGCAGCAGCGCCGCAAGCGCGAGCCGGCGCGGGCTCAGGCCACTGCGTGCGCGAGACCTGTCCTGTCCGTTCATTTCTTCGGTTCCGGCAGGGTCGCCTTGACGGCCACGCCTTCGCGCAGGAAGTCCGGCGGGTTGGTGACAATCTGTTCCTTCTCCTCGAGGCCGGCGATGATTTCGACTTGCTGGCCGAAATCCCGGCCCAGCGTGACCTTGCGGATGTGGATGACGTCGTTGTCCACCGCGGCAACCTGCGGGCCATCGGCGCGCATGATCAGCGTGTTGGACGGCAGGATGATGGTGGGGGCGGCCTGGTTGACCTTGAAGCGCACCGACGCGTACATGCCGGCCAGCAGTTCGCCTTTTTCGTTGGGCACCTGCACTTCAGTCAGCAGCGTCTTCGATTGCGCATCGAGGGCGCCGGCGTTGCGGGAGATCTTGCCGGGGAAAGGCTTGCCCGGAAATTCCTGCAGCATCACATCGACCGGCGCGCCGGTCTGGATCAGGCGCATCGCGTTCTGCGGCACGTTCACGTAAAGGCGCAACGGGCCGCCCTTGGCAACCTTGTACATCCAGCGGCCGGGATCGTTGGATCCGCTGCTGATCAGCTGGCCGACTTCGACATTGCGCGCGGTGATGGTGCCGGAGAACGGCGCGACCACGCGCTGGAACTGCTTCAGTTCCTGCAGGCGCTGCACGTTGGCTTCCATGGCCGCGTAATCCGCCTTGCGCGCTTCATACGCGCCGATTTTTTCATCGACTTCCTGTTGCGACACGCCTTTGCGCGTGAGCAGGGCCTGCCAGCGCTCGGCGGTGGTGCGGTCCAGCTCGAGATGCGCCTTCACCTGCGCGAGGTTGGCCACCGCCTGCTTCAGTTCTCGATCCACTTCCGGCGTGTCGATCTCGGCGAGCAACTGGCCCGCCGTGACCTTGGCGCCGATGTCGACCAGCCAGCGTTTTACATAGCCGTTGGTACGCGCATAGATCGGCGCTTCCTCGGACGGCAGTAGCGTGCCCGGCAGGCTTATCTCGCTGGCGGCATTGCCGCGCGCCGCCAGGATCACGGAGACGTTCGGACGATTGTCCTTGGAGATGTCGGCGTTGGCCTTCTGCGTCTGCAGGCGCGGGATCAGCCCGATGCCGAGCAATCCGGTCAGCACCAGCACCCCCGAGATCATCAAGATCGCGATGGTGCGCAAACGGCTGCTGCCCGCACCCCGGCGGGATGCCAGGGCCTTGCTGATTTCTTCACTCGTGTCGTCGTATTCCATGTTCAGACCTCTATGTCGGATGAATCAACCGGCCTGGGGCGCAGTATCCATCTGCGGCTCGGGCGCGTGCTGCAAACGTTCGCGGATCAGCGTGAAAATCGTCGGTACGAAGAACAGCGTGGAGAACGTCGCGAAAATCAGGCCGCCGATGACCGCACGCCCCAGCGGCGCATTCTGTTCGCCGCCTTCGCCCAGGCCGAGCGACATCGGTACCATGCCGATGATCATCGCCGAGGCGGTCATCAGCACCGGGCGCAACCGCGTGAAGCCGGCGGCAAGCGCGGCCTCGTGCGGATTCTTGCCGGCGCGCAACTGCTCGTTGGCGAAGGTGACGATCAGGATGGAGTTCGACGTGGCCACGCCTAGGCACATGATCGCGCCCATGAGAGAGGGCACGCTGAAGGTCGTGTGCGTCATGAACAGCATCCAGGCGATACCGCACAACGCGCCCGGCAGCGCCGTGATGATGATGAAAGGATCGGTCCACGACTGGAAGTTCACCACCATCAGGAAATAGATCAGCATCGCCGCGAAGACCATGCCGTAGCCCATGCGCGTGAACGCCGTGTTCATGCTGTCCACCTGGCCGCGCACGGTGAGCTTGCTGCTCGGCGGCATTTTCGGCTCGACGGGCTTGCCGTCCGGACCCTTGGCTTGCTCGGGTTTCGCGCAGGCCCACGAAGTCAGCATGCCCGGATTGGCCGGACACAGCAGGCTCTTCAGGAACGGCGGTTTCGGCGGGTAGTAGTCGGCCAGCACCTTGTCGATGTCGTCGGACACGGATCCCAGGTCGCGGCCCTGGACGTTGGCAAAAACGTCGAACACCGGCTGGATGTCGTAGTGGCTCACGACGGCCGGCGTTTCGCGCCGCTCCACCGTCGCCACGTTGGAGAGCAACTGCATGCTCGCCGCACCGCGGCCGGTGCCGGGCAGCTGCGTGTTCATCATGTCCTCGATCGAATCCAGCCTGTACTGCGGCGTCTGCACCGCGATCGGGTAGGTGACCCCGGTCTTCGGGTCCGGCCACAGGTTGAAGTTCACGACCGAGCTCGACGACAGCGCAGTCAGCAAATTATTGGCGACGTCGCGCTGGGTGAGGCCCAGTTCGGCGGCGCGCGAGCGATCCACATTGACTTGCAACGCCGGCGCGTTCAGCACCTGGAACAGATGCACGTCCACGGCGCCGGGGATGGCCTTCAATTTCTGCTCGATCTCGCGGGCGATGCCGTAGAGCTTCGGGCTGTAGCCGGCGACCTGTACGTCCACGGGAGAGGGCACGCCGAAGTTCAGGATCTGGTTGACGATGTCCGCCGGCTGGAAGAAGAAGGTCACGTCGGGGAAGCGCTTCGGCAGTTCGGCGCGCAGCATCTGCACGTACTCGGCGGTGGATTTGGACCGCTCGGGCTTGAACGAAATGAGGATCTCGCCATCCGCGGAACTCAGCGCTGGCGAGTCCACGAAGGCCATGTTGACCGGCTGCGGCTGGCCGATGTTGTCCATCGACAGCGCGATGTCCGCGGGCGGGATGATCTCGCGGATGGCTTTCTGGATTTTGGTGAAGACGACTTCGGTTTCCTCCAGGCGCGTGCCGGGCGAAGCATTCACGTGCATGCGGATCTGGCCGGCGTCCACTTGCGGGAAAAAGTCGCGGCCGATGAACGGCAGCACCGCGGCGCTGGCTACACCCATCAGGCCGAACACCGCGAACAGCACGACGCGGTTGCTCAACGCCCAGTCGAGCGAGCGAATGTAGCGTCCGCGCACGTTCTCGAAGCCTGCCTCGAAACCGTGCTGGATATAGGAAAACACATTGCGGCGTTTTGCCGGCGCGGCATGGGCTTCGCCACGCAAGGTGCCGATGTGTACTTCGCTGCGCAAGAGGTACTTGGCCAGCACCGGCACCACCGTCCGCGACAGCAGGTAGGAGGCGAGCATGGCGTATACCACCGCGAACGCGAACGGCACGAACAGGAACTGGGCCGGACCGGTGAGGAACACCACCGAGACGAACACGATACAGATCGCCAGCGTGGCGACGAAGGCGGGCACCGCGATCTGTTGCGCGCCGTCGAGGATGGCCTGCTGGAGCGGCTTGCCCAGGTCCAGGTTGCGGTGGATGTTCTCGATCTCCACCGTGGCGTCGTCCACCAGGATGCCGACCGCGAGTGCTAACCCGCCGAGCGTCATGATGTTCAGCGATTCGCCGGTCAGCGACAGGATGACGAGCGAGGTCAGGATCGACAGCGGGATCGACACCGTCACGATCAGGGTGCTGTGCCAGCTGCCGATGAACAGCAGGATCATGACGGCGGTCAGCAGCGCGGCGATCATGCCTTCGAGCACCACGCCGTCCACCGCCGCCTTCACGAACGAAGACTGGTCGAACAACTCGCTCATCTCGATGTCGGGATAAGTGGCGCGCAATGCGGGCAGCGCATCCTTGATCCCCTGCACCACGTCCAGGGTCGAGGCGCCGCCGGTCTTGAGCACGGTAAGTAGCGCTCCGCGCCGGCCTTCGCTGCGCACGACGTTGGTCTGCACGCCGAAGCCGTCGCGCACGTTGGCCACGTCGTGCACGTACACCATCGAACCGTTGACGGCCTTGATCGGCACGTCGTTCATGGCGGCGATGTTTTCGGGGTTGCTGTTCAACCCGACCATGTACTCCTTGGTGCCAATCTTGGCGCTGCCGGTGGGCAGGTTCAGGTTCTGCGCGGCGAACGCATTGGTGACGTCCATTGGATTGAGGCCGCGGGCGCTC
>JANXPQ010000119.1 GCA_025357235.1 Betaproteobacteria bacterium | reverse complement strand
CGGCCGAGATCGCCGCCATGGCCGTCATCGTCGATGCCAAGGACGACGACGCCGCGACCTTCTACAAGCGCTATGGCTTCATCCCCGCTGCAACAGCAGCCTGCTCGCCTCTTCCTGCCAATGCGGACCGTGGCGGAGCTTTTCGCGGCGTGATGGTCCTCACCGCCCGGGCAGCCGGACGGACGCCTTCCGCCAGACGGTCGCGTGCTCGCCCCGTTTGTGCGCAGGAACTATCGCAGCAACGGACCCGGCTCCGAACTCATGAGTCGAGACCCGACGCGGGCTGCAGAGGGGTTTTCGATCCTCCTCTTGCGCACAATGCGGGGGACCCTCCGAAGGACCGCATTCCGATCAACCGGACGCGCCGGGCGTAGGCGGTTTTTGGGGGTCAGGGAGTGCTTCGGCGCAGGAACTTTTACAGTACCCGACCATGACCCGAACTGGCCAAACCTAGGCGTGGCGCGGCTTGCAGAAGGTTTTTCGATCCTCCTCCTCTCCACCATCCGGATAGTCCAGCAAGATCTCGAGACGTCCCGGGAAGATAAAAAAGCCCTTGAGAATCAACGCTCTAGGGCCTTTTTCTTGTCCCGGACGGTTCAAGAAATTCCGACGGTTCCGGGTTGCCATTGCAGTAACTTCTGCTGTAACTCCAAAATTCCGTGCGTTGACGCGGCGGAGTTACTGCATATGGCGAAGCATCTCATCTCTTCGAACTTTGACGATCAAGGCGTGTCGGCGCCGCAGCCAGCGCATCCCCGCTTTGGTCATCATCGGGACCACGGTCATGGCAGGGGTATCGACTCCCTCGTTCATCGCGGCTGTCTCGAGTCGTCGGCCACTTCGACGCGGGGACGATAGGGACGCGGACTTTGCGTCCCAATAGCGGATGGCAAAGACGCAGAGATCCGACGTGGTGACGAATAAACCGTCCGAGTCGGTTCGATCGACACTCCCAATTCGAGGAACCTCGACGAAATTGAGAAGGCGCACCGTGAAGCCGACAGACGATCGGTCGATGACATGAGCGTCGCCGCCGCCGGCCCGGGGAAACGCCCGGGTTGAGGCCCGACGGCGGCGATAAGTGATTTCTAAGTTTCGCCAGCCATAGTTCCGACCGACAAGGAACGAGCCCGCGATGTCCAGCAAATCTTCCAATACCGAAATCCGGTTGAGGCATGGCGTCCCCGCCTGCGGCGACGAGGCTTCGCCGAGTCTCAACAAAGTACCGGCCGTCACGTTGACCTTCTGGGCCATAAAGGTTCTTGCGACGACGGTCGGCGAGACAGGCGCCGACTACCTGGCAGTGCATGTCGGCTTGGGCCCGGCGATCACCGGCGCGATCGTGCTGGCTGCATTCGTCGCCGCACTGCTATGGCAACTTCACGAGGAACGCTACTTCCCGTGGATTTATTGGCTGACCGTCGTGCTCCTCAGCGTCGTCGGAACGCAGTTGACTGACGCACTGACCGACGGCCTCGGCGTCAGCTTGTATGTCAGTACGGCTGCCTTCAGCGTCATGCTTGCGGTCCTCTTTGCCGTCTGGTTCGCGCGCGAACACACGCTCTCCATCAACACCATTGTCACGCGGCGGCGCGAGCTGTTCTACTGGACCGCTGTCCTGCTGACCTTTGCCTTGGGAACCGCGGCGGGAGACTTGGCGACCGAGGAGTTGGGCCTGGGCTTTCGCCTTGGCGCGCTGGTCTTCGGAGCAATGATCGGCGCCATTGCTTTGGCTTTCCGCTTCGGCGGAAATGCCGTGCTGACATTTTGGCTCGCCTACATCCTCACCCGTCCGTTCGGTGCGTCATTGGGCGATCTCATGGCGCAGTCGAAGACTTACGGCGGGCTCGGATGGGGCACGGTGCACACGAGCGCCGCTTTTCTCGTCGTCATCGGGGCGCTCGTTATCTCGCTGAGCTTGGGCGTGAATCGCCGGACAAGAGCCTAACGTTTGCAACAACAAGGAGATCCAAACCATGAAAGCTACGAGAGCGCGGGCTCGCATGACAGTCTTGGCCTTCGGTTCACTGCTCGCTGGCGGAGCGATTGCCATCTCACCTCTGATGCCGGGCGTATCGATCATCTCCTCGGCTTACGCGGCGAGCGAGTCGAACCTCGGTGACCTTTCGCCGTTTCGGACGATCGCGCAGGAGACGTCTGCGCTTGTTGATAAAGGCGACCTGCCCGGCGCCAGGACGCGGGTCAAGGATCTCGAGACCGCCTGGGACGAAGCAGAAGCGGGCCTGAAGCCGAGGGCGGCGGCCGAATGGCATGCCGTTGACAAGGCCATCGATCGTGTGCTTTCCGCTCTGCGGGCGACGACTCCCGAAGCGAAGGCCTGCAAGCAGGCGTTGGCCGATCTTTTCGTCGAGATGGACAAGGCGAGCGGAAAGCGATGAGCGTCGCCGGTCAATAGCAGCGGTCAGTTCACCTCGCTTACCGAATGCAAAAAACAAGAGAGCAAACGGGCTTGCGACGGACCAAGCGAGCAGCGCAACGTCGAGTCATCGACGGCGATCGAGATGACCCAAGAGATGGCCGCGCTTGTTTGAGGATTTCACTTGGCTGTTTCTTGGGAACAGAAGGCCCACGCGGGATGAACTCGTAGGACGCATAGTTACCAGGTCGTCCTTCCCAGCCTCGCGGCGCAAACTTAGGAAGGTCTTAGTCGCCACATCGACTTTCACGCGACGCAGACAACGCTAAGTCGGACTCAGTACCTTACCGGCCGGCAAGCCGACGAAGATTCCACGCAACCGAAGGGCGACTGCCTTGAGAGTTCTCCTTGTCGAAGACGATCCGATGCTTGGAAGCGCCGTCAGCCAGGCGCTTCGCGATGCCGCATACGCGGTCGACTGGCTGCAGGACGGCCGAATTGCGTCGACGGCGCTGACCCATCACAGCTTCGAGCTGATATTGCTGGACCTCGGATTGCCGCACCTGGGCGGGCTCGACGTGTTGCGCGATCTGCGTGCACGTGACGATTCGACCCCGGTTCTCATCATCACGGCTCGCGACGCCGTCGAGCAGCGCATCGAAGGCCTGGATCGCGGCGCGGACGACTACCTCGTGAAACCATTCGATGTGGGTGAGCTTCTGGCGCGCATGCGCGCACTCGGCCGCCGCCGGCCCGAAACAGCGTCCACCGTACTCAGCAACGGTGTGCTGACGCTGGACCCCGCCTCCAGGACGGTCACGGTATCGGGCACCGAACGCGCGCTGTCCAACCGCGAATTCGCGCTCCTGCGGGAGCTGATGAACCGGCCGGGCGCCGTGCTGTCGCGTGCGGAACTCGAAGACCGGATCTACGGCTGGAACGAGGAAGTCGATAGCAACGTGATCGAATACATCATCCACAACCTGCGCCGCAAGCTCGGCCAGGACAGCATTCGCAACGTGCGGGGGCTCGGTTGGATGGTCGAACGGACGCCTCCGGGCGCGCAGCGCGAACGATGAACGCTTCGCTTCGGCGACGATTGTTTTCCTGGCTGTCCACGTCGATCCTCCTTGCCAGCGTATTGGCCGGCGTGCTTTCGTTCGCGCTTTCTTACGAGGACGCCAACGACCTGCAGGACGCGCAACTGCGTCAGGTGGCGGCGGTGCTCTCGAACAGCGCGCTCGCGCACATGCCCTTGAAATTCCAGCCGCAAAACAACGAGGACGCAGAGACGCACTTTGTCATCAAGCGTCTCGGGTCGGCGCCGCCGGACCCTGGCGCACTCTTCGACCTGACGCTCTCGGAGACGCTGCGCCCGGGTCTTCAGTCGATCGAGCAGTCGGGCGTGCGCTGGCGAGCGATCGTCGCCCAAAACTCGGTCGGCGAACGTTTCGCCGTGGCGCAGCGCGTGACGGTCCGCGACGAGGTCGCCCGGGATGCGGCATTGCAGACCCTCGTGCCGGTAGTGCTGCTAATCCCGGTTCTGTTACTGATCATCCATCTTGTCCTTCGGCAGGCGTTTGCGCCGCTGGCCGCGATGTCGGCTGACATCGATCGCCTGGACGGCAGCCGGTTGGCCGCCGTGGACGAACGGCACGTACTTCTCGAAGTACTCCCTTTGGTCCAAGCGGTCAACCGATTGATGCGCCGCCTCGCCCTCGTACTCGAACAGCAACGACGGCTTGTGTCGGACGCTGCACACGAGCTGCGAACGCCGGTCGCCGCGCTCATTGTCCAGGCCGACAACGTTCAGCACGTTCGCTTGCCGCTGGAGGCCAGAGCCAGGATGTCGTCCCTGCGCCAGGGCCTCGATCGGATGTCGTCGCTTATCGATCAGCTTCTGAACTATGCGCGCGTACAGGGTGCTGCGCCGTCGATCACGCAGCGACTCGAGCTGAGCACGCTGGTGCGGTCCGCGATCGAGGAGATTCTGCCGATGGCGCAGGCTAAGGGCGTTGACCTGGGCTGCGTACGCATCGATCCCGCCGTCATCCACGGCGATCCACTGCACGCCTATGCGCTGGTGCGCAACGTGGTCGACAACGCGGTCCGGTACACACCCAGCGGCGGAGCCGTCGACGTGAGCGTGTCCGTCGAGGACGGCGATGCCTGCTTCGTCGTCGAAGATACCGGGCCGGGCATTGACGCCGCCGACATGGACCGGGTATTCGAACCGTTTGTTCGCGTTCTGGGCAGCCAGGAATCGGGCAGCGGGCTGGGTCTCGCGATCGCACGCACGGCCGCACGCGTACTCGGCGGCCACATCGACGTCGGCCAGCGCAGCGATCGGCGATCCGGGCTGCGATTCACATACCGGCAGGTGAGCGCTGCCGAAGCCTCCGCTTCGTTCGGCGCTGCTTGATAGCGCTGACGCCGGCGCCCCGTTTCCTCGGCCACCACGCCTGACACCATCGCGGAGGCGACGGTCTGATCCTCGCGCCATCGTTCGTCCCGAGCAGTTGCGGGCAGATCGAACGGAGCCCTCGGGATTCGGCCCGCCAACCAGAGCGCGGGGCAGCGCGAAGTCGCTCAATGCATAGGTCAAGTAATATAGGGGGCCACCCTATCTCTTCCACATGACACACACTGTTCGAGAAAAGCGAAAGCTGCTGGCACGAGTGCGTCGCATGAGAGGTCAACTCGAAGCGATCGAGCGGGCACTGGAGGCGGAAGCCGGTTGCGAGAAGGTCCTCCACCTGATCGCCGGTGTGCGCGGCGCCATGGCCGGGTTGATGGCCGAGGTCGTCGAAGACCACGTGCACACGCATCTGGTAGACGCCAAGAAGTACCCTGGTGCACTCAACGCGGAAGCCGCCGGGCAGCTGCTTGACGTCGTGCGCACCTACCTGAAATAGGAACCCGATGCACGACGCCACGGCGCCTGCTGCTTCGTCCGGCCACAGCCACGTCTTCCTCGGCCTGGGTCACGAAAAGGCCGAGCGAAGCACTTGGACGGTGATCGCCATATGCGTCGCCATGATGGTGGTGGAGATCGTGGGCGGCCTCCTCTTCGGCTCCATCGCCCTCATCGCCGACGGCTTGCACATGAGCACCCATGCGGGCGCGCTCCTTCTTGCGGCCATCGCCTACAGCTACGCGCGCAAGCATGCGAACGATCCGCGCTTCACCTTCGGCACCGGCAAGCTGGGCGATCTCGCCGGCTTCACCAGCGCGATCATCCTGGCGATGATTGCTCTGTTGATTGCCTACGAGGGCGTCAGCCGATTGTTCACGCCGGTACCTATCCGCTTCGCCGAGGCGATCCCGATCGCCGTGTTGGGCCTGGCGGTCAACCTCGTGAGTGCCTGGTTGCTAAGCAGGGGCGGCCACCACCACGGTCACGGCCACAAGAACGCCGGCGACCGGAACGACGAGGAACACAGCATCGAAACGCCTGGTGGCGGCCTCGTCTTGAGTCTGTTCGAGTACGGAGTGCCGCCCGTGTTCCGTGTCCGTTCGCGGACGGGTCAAGCCATTGATGCTGCCTCTGTCTCGGTGGAATCGGTGCGGCCGGACGGCCGCCGCCAGCTCTTTGCGATGGCGGACCGCGGCGCGGCCTTGGAGAGCGTCGAGACGGTCCCTGAACCCCATGAGTTCACAGCTTACGTGCGCGTGGATGGCCGGGAGTACCCCGTCACCTTCCGGGAGCACGAGCACGGCAGCGGGGCGGAGCATCGCGACAACAACATGCGGGCGGCGATCGTTCACGTCGCCGCCGATGCCGCCGTGTCGGTCGCGGTGATCGTGGGACTGCTGCTCGCTCGATCGTTCGGCTGGTTGTGGATGGACCCCCTCGCCGGCATCCTAGGCGCCTTCGTCATCGCGAGCTGGTCGTTCGGCCTGATACGCGATACCGGCTCCATCTTGCTCGACATGTCACCGGACAAGCGGGTGGCCGACGGCGTCCGCAAAGCCATCGAAGAGGAAGGCGACGAAGTGACCGACCTGCATCTCTGGCGGCTGGGACCAGGTCATCTCGGAGCGATCGTCTCGATCGCAACCGCGCGACAAACGCGTGGACCGGAACACTACCGTCGTCTTCTCTCAAAGTTCCCCACGCTGTCGCACGTCACGGTCGAGGTCCAACAGCCGAACCAAACCATTCATGCCTGAGGCGCAATCAGCACCGCGGTCGAGAGCCGACCTCGTCGCAGGGAGCAACGCCGCTCAGGCTACAGACCGCTGAGAAACGACAGGCGGCCTTCGTCGATTTCGAGAACGACCCTTCAGCCTACGCGGCGTTAATCATCCGTTAATCGCATCCGACTACCCTGCAAAGCAATGCAAGACCTTCCTGATCAAGCCGGAGCACCACACATGAACAAGTTTCGATATTTTTCCCTCACCACCGCCGCAGTCTGTGTTGGCATGGGTGCGCCGCTGGCTGGCTTCGCGAATACTTCGCAGGCGAAGCCCGCCACGATCAGTGCCGCGGACGCGCGCGCTGCCGCGCCTGCCACCGTCCCGGACGGCGTCATTCAAAGCGCAGAACTCGAGACCGAGCATGCCAAGAAGGTTTGGTCATTCGATATTAGGGACCCGAAATCGGCGAACGTCGTCGAAGTTCAGGTGGATGCGATGACCGGAGCGATTGTTTCGAGGAAGGTCGAGTCGCCGAGAGAGCTGCGCAAAGAAGCTCAGGCCGACAAGAGGTTGAAACGATGACAGCGGTCGTTTGCGACCACGCTTTCGTTTTCGTAGCCCTTGGTAAGACGAACGCGCTTCAGCACTGGGATCGTGCTATGCGTCGTTATCCGGGCGTATTTCCGACCGTTTCATCTGGAATGCTCTCAAGAAACAAAACGTTCCGCAATGCGAAACGGTCACTGACAAAGCGTTTCTTCGCGAACGCCTAGCCCGCACAGCGGGCTTGGGAAGCTGATTAGCAAGAATGTTCAGCCCACCGCAGGTGATGCTCCGGGCGA
>JANXPQ010000116.1 GCA_025357235.1 Betaproteobacteria bacterium | reverse complement strand
CATTCCCGAGAACGCGGTCATGGCCCTGATGATGGCAGCGTTCATCATCAAGGGCATTCAACCCGGGCCGAACATGATCGCAGGCCACCCCGATTTGTTCTGGGGTCTGGTGGCCAGCATGTGGGTGGGCAACTGCTTCCTTCTCATTCTTAACGTGCCGCTGGTGCGCTACTGGCTCTCGGTTTTCAAGATCCCCTACAGCGTGCTGTTTCCCTCGATCCTTTTCTTCTGCTGCATCGGTACCTACAGCGTCAACAACAATCTGGATGACATTTTTATTACTGCGGGCTTTGGGTTGGTCGGCTATATCTTCATGCGGTTGGAGTTGGACGCTGCCCCGCTCATGCTGGGCTTTATCCTCGGTCCGATGCTCGAAGAAAACTTCCGTCGCGCACTGCTCGTAGGCCGCGGCAATTTCACCTCGTTCCTCACCCGCCCCATCAGCGGCACATTGCTCAGCTTGATTGGCATTTTCATCATCTGGCAGGTGACGGCGTTTTTCTTGCAGGCCCGTAAAAGAACGACTGCTCTTGACCAGGTAATTCCATAGCCCTCATCGAGCGGAGCGTCTTTAACCGACGTGTTCATTGCAAAAAGTCACCAGACTGCTTACAAACCCTCAAGGGAAAGTCTACGAATCACGGCCACAGACCGCTAACGCGGAATATTATTGTTCAGTCGAGATCCCGAGATTTTTTACGAGTGCACCATTGATTTCCATCTCCTGTTTGATCATGGTGGCCACCTCTTGCGGCGTGCCGAAGACGAGTTCAGCGCCTGACGACTCATAGCTGACGAGTACCTCGGGTTCTCGCAGAATTGCAGCGACCTCTCGATTAAGCAGCATGACAATATCCTTCGAGAGCCCGGCAGGCCCAAGCAGCATCAGCGTGGCCGAAAACTGAAAACCGGGATACCCGGACTCCGCGATAGTGGGCACGTCAGGAAGGGCGGCGTTTCGATGTGCTCCCGCCACAGCCAGGGCGCGCACCTTTCCTCCTTTGATCTGCGGAACCGACATAGAAACGTAACCGAACATGGCTGAAACCTGGCCTCCGAGCAGATCGGGAAGGGCGACACTTTCGCTCTTATATGGCACTTCGAGCAGTTGTATACCCGCTGCGCGCATCAACAACTCGGCCGGAAGATGATTCGTACCACCGACGCCGCCATGCGCAATGCTAAGCTCGCCAGGTTTAGCCTTTGCCAGCGCTACAAACTCCTTGAGGGTCTTCACTGGCACTGACGGATGAACGATTAGAAATGGCGACCCACGACTGATAAACGTAATGGGTGTGAAGGAGGTCACGGGGTCGTACGGAATGGACTTATAGAGCATGGGCCCCAACGCGAAGTTGGGCGTAAAGGTCGACAGAAGTGTGTAGCCATCGGCCTTTGCTGGCAACACGACTGCGGTGGCGAGGGTAGTTCCCGCACCCGGCCTGTTTTCGACGATGAAGTTTTGCCCCAGTCGAGCCGACAGCCTGTCGGCGAGAACGCGGGTCCTTACATCCGCGGAGCTTCCGGCGGCCCCAGCACAGATAATCCGAACGGGCTTTTTGGGGTAATTTGCGTCTGCCGGACGCGCCGTGGAGGGACCGATGCCCAAGATGACAATCGCCGCACTCAGCACGCAGAAAAGACGGCTGCGCTTCATTGAGATGTAACGCCGCATATGAAGCCCTCCTCCACGACTTAACGCCCAAACAGTAACTGATGGATTGGTAATGCCAGCATAATAATCATATCCTACCGGCATGCCCACAGGATTCGTCTTTGAACCGCCGTGTCGATTACACCGGCACTCCGCACTTAGTGTCGAGTATCTTGACGGGAGCAAACTAGCCTCGGCAGGTTAATGCGCTACGACGAAATGCCTTACGAATCGATACGTCCTCATTCCACCGTCAACTTCAATTCTTTGACTATCTTTCCGTACCGCTCATAGTCACTTCTCACCAGCTGCACCGCGAATTCCTGTGTGCTAGCGACAAGCTCACCACCATTTTGTTCGGTGAAAAGCCGAAACTCCGGGGTGAGCATAGCGGCACGAAGTGTCTCGTGCAGTAGCTTAACGGCGCGTACAGGCGTGCCTGCAGGGACCGCATATCCGTACCACATGACCTCGTCAAAGTCCGGCACCCCCGATTCAGCAATCGTGG
>JANXPQ010000098.1 GCA_025357235.1 Betaproteobacteria bacterium | reverse complement strand
CTCGGGGCTGCCCGGGCGCATACGCACGGCGATGCAGCATCCGCTGCTCGCTGCGGTGAAATTCTGGGCCCTGGCGCATCTGGTTTCGAACGGCATGCTCGCCGATGTGCTGCTGTTCGGTAGCTTCCTCGCATGGGCGGTCGTCGATCGCATCTCCTTCAAGCACCGGCCGCCGCAGGAGCAGCGCACCGCGCCTGCACGCCGGTGGAACGATGCCGCGGCGGTGATCCTGGGCCTTGGCGTCTATGCGCTGTTCCTGTTCGGCGCGCATCACTGGCTGTTTGGCGTCGCGCCGCTGGGGTCCTACTGAACGCGCCGACATTCGATGACGTCGCCGCCGCCGCGCGGCGGATTGAGGGTCACGCCCATCGCACCCCCGTGATGACGTCGCGCACCGTCGATGCGCAGCTCGGCGCCGAGGTCTATTTCAAGTGCGAGAACTTCCAGCGCATGGGCGCGTTCAAGTTCCGCGGCGCCTTCAATGCGCTGTCCTGCCTCGATGCAGAGGCGCGGGCCCGCGGCGTGATCGCCTTTTCCTCCGGCAATCATGCCCAGGCGGTGGCGCTGTCCGCCCGGCTGCTCGGCATGGCATCGACGATCGTGATGCCCGAGGATGCGCCGCTCACCAAGATGGAGGCGACGCGGGCCTATGGCGCGCATATCGTCACCTACAACCGGTACCGCGAAGACCGGGAGGAGATTGCGCGGCGCCTCGCGACGGAGCGCGGCCTTTGCGTCATTCCGCCCTACGACCATCCCGACGTGATCGCCGGCCAGGGAACGGCGGCGATGGAATTGATCAAGGAAGTGGGGTCGCTTGATCGCCTGTATGTCTGTCTCGGTGGCGGCGGCCTGCTCGCCGGCTCGGCCCTCGCCGCAAAGGCTTTGGCACCGCGCTGCAAGGTGTACGGGGTCGAGCCGCAGGCGGGCAACGACGGGCAGCAGTCATTTCGCACCGGGTCGATCGTCCGCATCAAGGTGCCGGACACGATCGCCGACGGCGCGCAGACGCTATCCCTCGGGCGCTACCCGTTCGAGATCATTCGCCGCGACGTTACCGACGTGCTGACGGTAAGCGATCCTGCGTTGATTGCTGGCATGCGCTTCTTTGCTGAGCGCATGAAGATGATCGTCGAGCCGACGGGCTGCCTTGCGTTCGCCGCCGTACGCGCCGCTGGCCAGCAGCTGGCCGGTCAGCGCGTCGGTGTCATCGTCAGCGGTGGCAATGTTGATCTGGAGCGCTTCGCGGCGCTGATCAGCAAACCTGCGGGGCAGGCGCGCTAAACGCGGGCAGCGTGACCGGCTTGCGCCGTGTCGTGAAATCGAGCGCATCGGCGAGGTTCTTGGCGGTGCGATCGCGCAGGCGCATCGGTTCGAGTCCCCAGCGCCACTCGATCATCCGCAGGATCGAGCAATGCTCATAGGGTCCCGCCTTTTCGATCTTGCGCGGCGCGAAGGGTCCCATCGCAATGGCCGGCACGCGAAACCCGAGGCGCTTCAGGTCCGGGAAGGGTCCCGCGCCCTCCTGCACGGTATCGTCCTGGCAGGCGGGCGGGGCAACGTGGTCAAAGAACCCACCGTGCTCGTCAAAATTCAGCACGAATACCATGCGTCCCCACTGCGGCGAGTCCTTCAGCGTGTTGTGGACGTGGGCCACGAACTGCTCGGCGACCAGCACGCTGCCCTTGGGGTGATAATCGTTCGAGGTGCCGTTGTCTTCGGCGGCATCCGTGTAATTCGGATCGACGAAAACGACATTGGGCAGTGTGCCCGCGCGCGCGTGGTCCCAGAAAGCCTCGATCGGATGGGAGATGCCGTCGTATTTCCGGCTGTGGAAGATCCCGGTCATCGGCTCGCCATGGTAGTAGTAGCCCGCTCGCAAACCAGCTGCCGCGACGCGGTCGAATATCGTCGTGGAGATGGTGCACGGGCGATCCGCGTTGTTTCTGGGAAAACCGTCCGGCATGTCGACCTGTGTCGTCCCCGAGAGCTGATACAGGCGGTTCTCCCAGGTCG
>JANXPQ010000344.1 GCA_025357235.1 Betaproteobacteria bacterium | reverse complement strand
GAGGCGCTCGCCAACGTGGTTGGCGTATCGCCGATCACCGAACAGGTGAATCATCCATCGCAACAGTGCTGGACCGAACAGCAGCAGGTGACCCAGGCCGTGCCGCAGCAACACAATTATCTCGGCGCGATCATCGGCGGCGTCGCGGGCGGCTTGCTGGGCTCGCAGGTCGGGCGAGGCAACGGCCGTGTAGCGGGTGCCGCAGTCGGTGCCGGCGTGGGGGCCGTCACGGGCGACGTAATTGCCAACCAGAACAACGGCGGCAGCGCGGTCACCACCACTACGCCGGTGCAACGCTGCCGTCAGGTCGACAATTTCCAGGCCGTCACGACCGGCTATATGGTGACCTACGAATACGACGGCCAGCGCTTCTCGACCCGATTGCCCTACAACCCGGGACCCCAGTTGAAGGTGAACGTCGCGGTGACGCCGCGCTAACCGAGCCACGGGAGACCATCATGTCGTCCGCACGAACCTTGTCATCGAATCGCTTGCTTGATGCAAGGGCTGCAGCCATGGCAGCCTTGCTTGCCCTGGCGTGCGTGGCGGGAACCCCTCGTCCCGTCCACGCCGACCAGGGCGGCTTTCGCGAACATGAATTCCGCGAGCACGAATTCCGCCACGATCAATACCGCGACTCGCGCTACCACCACGATCACTACTATCCGCCACGCGGCTACCAGTTCCGGGCGCTGCCGCCGAATCCGCGCCTGATAGTGCACGGTGGACAACACTTTTATTTCTCGGGGGGCGTCTGGTATCGGCCGGTGAACAATACCTACGTCGTCGTGCGTCCGCCCGTGGGCATCATCGTCCCGGTTCTGCCGCCGTTCTATACGCGGGTATGGGTCGGGCCCTATCCGTATTACTACGCCAATGACGTGTACTACATGCGCAGCCCGCAGGGTTACGCGGTCGTCGACCAACCGCCGGGCACGATCGCGATGGCACCGCCGCCGGGAATGGCCATTCCGCCCGACAATGCTGTTACCGAATTGGGTCCGGTCAACAACGGCGTTCAGCAGATGGCGCCCATGCCGCCGGTCAGCGCGGTTCCTCCGACGACCATGACGCCTTCCCCATCCGCACCGCCCCCTTCCGCAGTGGCGCAGGCGGGTGGCAACAAGTTGTTTATCTATCCCCGTCAGGGACAGAACGCCGATCAGCGGAACCGCGACCGCAGTGAATGCAACAGCTGGGCGGTCAGCCAGACCGGCCGCGACCCTGCGAATGCCGGGGGACAAATGGATCCGGATTATCAGCGGGCGATCGGCGCCTGCCTGGATGCGCGCGGGTATACGGTGAAATGAGGCCCGTAACTATCGTGACTGCGTGACTGCCATATCATCTCTAACGCAATAACAAAAAGCCCGGGTTACCCGGGCTTTTTTTGCGGCCAGGCCTTCCACTCCGACATGGCGGCCCGGAATATTCTGCTTTCCTCGGATCGCGAATTGCGCCGTGAGTTCTCGACCGCCCGTTGTCGTGCGCAAACGACGGCGAAATATTGATAGCATCGCTCTTCCCCACTCGCCTACAACAAGAGGAAGCCCATGAAACTTAAGGATGCGGTCTGTATTGTCACCGGCTCGGCTACCGGCACCGGCGCGGCATGCGCAATCCGGCTGGCTGGAAAAGGCTGCCGTGTCGTGGTCAACTACACGAAGAGCGAAAAGGAAGCCAGGGAAACGGTCGACGCCTGCAAGGCGGCCGGCGCGCAAGCGATCATGGTCAAGGGGGACGTGGGCCGCGACGCCGATTGCCGCGCGCTCGCCACGGCGGCACTGGATGAGTGGGGACGCATCGACGCGCTCATCAATAATGCCGGCATAACCAAGTTTGCCGCCGCAACCGATCTCGACGCCCTCGACGCGGCGGATTTCCAGCGCATCTATGCGGTCAACGTCATCGGCCCTTACCAGATGATCCGCGCCTGCGCTCCGGCGATGAAGAGGCAGGGCAAGGGCGCGATCGTGAACATCTCCTCGATTTCGGGCGTCATGGGCATCGGCTCATCCACCGCCTACGTCGCGTCCAAGGGCGCGCTGAACGCGATGACGCTCGCACTCGCGCGTTCGCTCGCGCCGGAAATTCGCGTGAATGCGGTTTGCCCCGGGCTGATCGAAACGCGCTGGCATCTCGAGCGTTTCAGCAAAGACGAATACGCGAAATTCAAATCCAACTACGAGAAGACAGTACCGCTCGCCAAGGCGGCGAGCGCCGACGACATCGCCGAAGTCGCGGTATGGCTTATCGAAGGCGCCGACCTGGTGACGGGCGAATCCATCCTGGTGGATGCCGGGTTGCACCTGGGCAAGTTCTGATGCGATCATACCGATCCGGGACTCGGACTCTGCCATGATCGACGCCGATCCATCTATCACCTAAGTGATAACCCTCTACCCCGAATGTGGAATGGCGACAGCTGCAATTTATTGAGAGTATGGCGTCAGGAAGAAAGCCTTCTTCCGGGCCTCCCAACCACATCGACTGTGATGGCCGCATTTCGCATCTGCCGGCAGGCAACGGCAGACCAATGACCAAGGAGAATTGCATGCGTATATTGATTCCAGCGCTGGCAGCAGCCAGCATCATGATGCTCTCGCTGCCGAGCTATTCGGCCGACGACGTTAAGGCAGGCGGTACTTCCACCAAGCCGGCTCGTGCCATTGACGACGGCTCAGTGAAGTCTGCTGGCACCTCGGACAAGCCCGGCCGCGCGCTCGACGACGGCGCGGTCAAGTCGGGTGCCGGTGGCAACAAGCCGGCTCGTGCCATTGACGACGGTTCCGTGAAGGCTGCTGGCGCCGCCGGCAAGCCGGGCCGTGCAGTCGACGACGGCACCGTCAAGTCGGGTGCTGCTGCCGACAAGCCGGCTCGTGCCGTGGACGCCGAGAAGAAATCCAAGAAGAAAAAGAAGAAGGTCGCACCCGCACCGCAATAACTGAATCCGCTTAGTTCCGATTCAGGCAGGTAAACGGGAGAAGGCAGGGCGACCTGCCTTCTTTCTTTTTTTGGACGTCCGATTGCAGTCGGACAGACAGCCCCGCGCCTCTTCTTCGCGCGGCCCCGCTTAACTGCGCAGCAATCCCAGGCGCCGCGCCTCCTTGATCGCCTGAGTGCGGTTGCGCACACCGAGGCGCCGGAACAAATCCTTTAGATGCTGCTTGATCGTGCCCTCCGTCACGCTCAGTGTGCTGGCGATCTGCTTGTTGGGCATGCCCTCGGCCAGCAACGGCAGAATCTCATGCTGCCGGGAAGTCAGGGGCGATGTCTTGTCAGCGTTTGCGGCGGTCTGCAGCGCGGGAATGAACAATGCGTCGGGCAGGTAGATCTCGCCCTTCAGGACGCGTCGCAGGGCGTCCATCAGTTGCTCGCTGCCGGCGAATTTCGGGATGTAGCCGCGCGCCCCGCCATCGAGCAGCTCGCGGATGATGCGCGCATCGTTAACGCCGGAAACGATTGCAATCGGCAGATCCGGATAGCGCCGGCGGATCGTGTGGAAGCCTTCGAGCCCGTTCATGCCCGGCATCTCCAGGTCGAGCAGCAGCAGGTCGACCGGCGATTCCAGCGCAAGTTTGTCCAGCGTCGCCTGCAGATTGCCCGCTTCCAGCGATGTGACCCGGGCATCCAGCAAGCGGAGGAAGAATCCCAGTCCTTCGCGAAACAGGGAATGGTCGTCGGCGTGCAGGATTTTCATGATGGGCGCGCCATTTTCGCCGGGAAAAAGGACCGGCGCATCACCTGCCGCCGACCTTCGGCGCCGCCGGCAACGCAAAGAAAAATTCGTTGCCTCCTTTCGGTCCAGCGCCCACACCGGTTTTGCCCCCCAGCTTCGAGACGATGCGCTGAACGGTGGCAAGCCCGAGGCCATGACCCGCGGCACGCTCCTGCTGCAGCCGGGTGAACGGAACGAACACAAGCTTGCGTTCCTGCACCGACAGCGCGCGCCCGTTGTCGCGCACCCAGAAACGCACTTGCGAACCGTCCGGCGTGCCGCCCAGCTCGATGCTCGGTGGCGACCCGCCGTACTTGAGCGCGTTGCTCAGCAGGTTCAGCCAGACCTCCCCCACCCACGGTGCATAGCCCGACGCGGAAGGCCACGCTTTCGGCAGCTTGAGGCTGGCGCGCGTGCTCGCCTGCAAATCGGCGAGCTGGAGCAGGGCCTGTTCGACCAGCACATCCATCTTCAGCGGATGCACTTCCACGCTCTGGTGGGCGACGGTCGAGAGCAAGAGCAGGGCATCGACCGCGCTGCCCGTCATGGCCAGCGCGCTGGACGCCTGCTGCGCAAGATGCCGCTGTTCGGCCGTCATCCCGTCGGATTTGAATTTATGCAGAATTTCCAGGAAGCGGCTGGCGGCGGCCAGCGGCGTCTTCAGGCTGTGGGCGATGGTGTGCGCATAGGCCTCCAGTTCCGCATTCATCTGCGCCAGGTCCTCGCTCTTGGCAAGCAGCTCCTTCTGCAGGCTGTACAACTGGACATGATGCTGGATGCGCGCCAGCAGTTCTTCGCGCTGGATCGGCTTGGTGATGTAATCGACGGCGCCGAGTCTGAAGCCCTCCACCTTGTGGGCGGTGTCGTCCAGTGCTGTCATGAAGATCACCGGAAGGGCTGCGGTGCGGGCATTGGCCTTGAGCCGGCGGCAGACTTCGAATCCGTCCATCTGCGGCATCGTCACATCGAGCAGGATGAGGTCGGGCATCGCCAGTTCTATTTTCTCCAGCGCCTGCGCGCCGCTGCGGGTGAGCATCAGATCGAAACCCTGTTCGGCGAGAAAGTCCGAAATCAGCCGCAGGTTCTGCGGCTTGTCGTCGACGATCAGCAAAGTCGCCCCGCGACGTTCAGCCGGCAATGGCATCGCCACTCGATCCAATGCAATCCTCCAGCATCCCGACCAGACGTTCCTCCTCGAAGCCGCGGGCCAGCGCGTACAGGCGCCGGCCAAACGGGCCGTAACGGGCATCCTGCCGCTCGAGTTCGAGCGCAATCTGCTCCACGCGCACCAGCTTGCCCACGCGCGCCAGTTCGAGGAGTTCCTCGAGCGTGGCACGCGGCGGAAAAATCGCGCCGTCCTGCACGTCCCCGGCATTATCGCCGGCCGCACTTGCATCGGCGTAGCGCCAGTTCAATGCAAGTGGGCGCTGGATTGCACCCAGCAGGTCCCCGGTCTGAAACGGCTTGCGCAGGCAGGCCACGAACGTTTTCGGATCCGCTTCGGCACGCTCGAGGTCTGCGCTGCTGGCGGAGGCGGCGACAATGAAACTATTCTCCAGGCCGGGTGTGCGGCGGATGGCACGAGCCGCTTCCACGCCGTCCATTCCCGGCATGCGCAGGTCCATCACGATCAGGTCCGGTCGGTTTGCGCGAGCGCTCGCGACCGCTTCCTTTCCGCCGCCGGCCAGCGTCACGTCGAACCCCAGCGGTTCCAGCAGCTGTCGAAGCAGCCGGCGATTCTCCTCCTGGTCGTCCACGACCAGGATGGACCGACGGGCGCCGTCATAGCCGGCTACGGAATTGCCCGGGAGGACTGCCTCCTGTCGTGCCTGGACTACAGGCAGTTTGACGGTGAACCGGAATTGGCTGCCGCGCCCCGGCTGGCTGTCGACCGCGACATCGCCTCCCATCAGGCGCGCGAGCTCACGCGTAATAGCGAGCCCGAGCCCGACGCCCGACTCCTGCTTCTGCCCCTCTTCCGCCTGCTCGAATGGCGCGAAGATGCGTGTCGTGTCCTTTGCCGAGATGCCCACACCGGTGTCCTGCACCGACACGCGCAGTTCGACTTTCCCGCCTTCCACAGGGCCACACTGCACATCCAGCGTCACACCACCCGAATCGGTGAACTTGATCGCGTTGCCCAGCAGGTTGAGCAAAATCTGGCGCAGGCGCTTGCCATCGGCCTCGATCATCTGCGGCAGGCCGGCCGGTGCATGCAGAAAGAAGTCCAGTCCTTTCCTGTGGGCCTCGACCCGGACCATCGCCGCGATTTCCTCGAGCAATGCAGCGAGTTGAAGCGGCGCCGGATTCAGTTCCAGATGACCGGAGCGGATGCGCGACAAATCGAGCAGATCGTTGATCAGAGAGAGCAGGTAGCGGCCGCTGCTGGCAATCGTGGAAAGGGCTTCCTGGCGGGACGATTCGGGGAGGGCGCCACCGCGTACCAGATCGGCGTAACCGAGGATGGCATGCAGCGGCGTGCGCAACTCATGGCTCATGTTGGCGAGGAACTGATCCTTTAACCGGTTCGCGGCTTCCGCTTCGGCGCGCGCGGCAAGCAAGGCTTTGCGCTGCGTGCTTAGCTGACGGATGTAGAAGACCGCCGCCAGCAGGATTACCGAGAACACGGCCGCGGAGGTCCAGATGGCGCGGTAGTCGATCTTGTCTTCGTAGCGAACAGACAGCCACTTCTGTGAAATCTCGCGCTGTTCCTCGTGGCTGATGGTCAGCAGCACCTTGTCCAGAATGCCCACCAGTTCCGGCCAGTCCTTGCGCACGCCGACGGAGAAGCCCTGCGGCTGCAACGCCTTCTCGACCGCAGTAGCAATTTTCAGGTTGCTGATCTGCCTGTTGCGGATCATGTACACGATCGGGAATATGTCGTCCACCAGACCGTCGGTTTTTCCGGTCGATACCGCCATCAGGCCGTCCAGCAGATTGGAATAGGCGGTCACGTTGAAGTTCGGATAGACCCTGGCCGCCAGTTGCTTCGAGGAGTGACCTTCGACAACCGCGACCCGGTTTTCCTGGAAATCCTTCAGGCCGGATACGAAACTGTAGTCATCGCGCGTGACGATGACGTTGACGTACTGCAGGTAGGGCTTGGTGAAGGCGAGGAACTCCTCCCGGTCCGCCGAATGCGCCACCGCGAGGACGACGTCCAGTTCTTTTTTGCGCAGCTTGTTTTCCAGCGTCCCGAAGTCCGGGAGCTGGACAACCTGGAAACGGGTTCCGAGCTTGTACCGGATGATGTCGAGATAGTCGGCGACGACGCCGACGAAACGTCCGCGGCTGTCCTGAAATTCATAGGGAGCATAGTTGGTTTCGGCGCCGATTCGAATGACCGGATGCGCGGTCAGCCATTTTTTTTCCTCCGGCGTGAGATCGACGAACGACGGTGCGCTGGTCGGTTCGGCTGCCGCACCGGCGCAGACGATGATTACGCCAACCGCAAGGCAGGCTGCCGCAACCGGGACAATCAACCGGCGCTTGCGCGCCCGCAACGCTCTCACTGGCACCTCTTTTCGTTGAACATCGCCATACGTACGTCCGGCGCAATTGTCTGCCAGATTCATCCTCTTCGGAAGCCCGGCGACGCGGTGGGGACGATCAGGAAGTCCTAGAATGCATGATCTTCCCGCCTGCGGCCCGATCTGAGGAAATGAAAATCCAGCTTCTCTCCGACCTGCACTTCGAGCATTCGCACCGGCATCCGCCCTTCGTGCTGCCGGCCACCGATGCCGACGTGGTGGTGCTGGCGGGCGACATCGACAACGGCACGCGGGCCATCGACTGGGCCGAGGACACTTTCCCCGGCCAGGCCGTGCTCTACGTACCGGGCAACCATGAGTACTACGACGCCGATCTGCAGTCCGCTGCCGCGGTCTTGAAAGCGCGAGCGCGGCGCAGCCCGAATGTGCGGTTGCTGGACAATGACGAACTCGTCGTCGATGGCGTGCGCTTCTTCGGCAGCACGTTATGGACCGACTTTGCCTTGCTCGGCCCGCAGAAAATGAGCCAGGCCATCTCCGAGTCCCTAACCCATGTGGTGGACTTCCGCAAAATCCGCATGGGAGACGATTTCCTGACGCCGCAACAGACCATCGACCTGCATCGCGACGCGATAGCTTTCCTGCAGGCAGGACTGGAAAAACCCTTCACGGGAAAGACCGTGGTCATCACCCATCACGCTCCCCACCCCGCCAGCGTTCATCCGCGCTGGGCCGGCAGCCTGGTCAATGCGGCGTTCGTGTCCGACCTGACCCGGCTCATGGGGAAATCGGCCCTGTGGTTTCACGGGCACACGCACGACAGCTTCGATTTCACCGTCCACGGCACGCGCGTGCTCGCCAACCCCATGGGTTACCGGACATCGAAGTGGCGCGAAGCGCGGACAGCGGACAGGACAGCTCAGGTCACAACCGAGAACGAGCGCTTCAATCCCGCGCTGGTCGTCGAAATCTGAGTAGAATACGTTCCCGCCTCGCCCGAACCTCCTTCGACCCGATCATGCGCCGCCTCTTATCTTCACTGGCCCTTGCCGGCGCTTCGGCTGCAGTGAGCCCCGCAGTACAGGCATTGACGGCGTCCGAGGTCTTCGCGAAGACGCATCACGCAATCTATCTGGTCATCGTCACCGGCGACGAGCCGGGCGTGGTGGACGTTGTGGCCCAGGGATCGGCGGTGCTCATCGCGCCCGGCCGGTTCGTGACGAATTGCCATGTGCTCGAGCGCGGCAAGCAATTCGTAGTGTCCCGGCGAGAGGACAAAGTCATCGAACGCGTGCTCCTGGTCAATTTCGAGAAGGGCAGGGATCTGTGCGAACTCGATCTGGCGCAGATCAAGCCCGGTTTCGACAAGCCGGTGGAAATTGCCCCCCCGGATTCGCTGCATATCGGCGAAACGGTTTTCGCCATCGGCTCGCCGCGCGGAATGGAATTGACCATCAGCAACGGCATCGTCTCCGGTTTTCGCGAAATGAAGAGCGGGACGAAGATGGTGCAGACCACCGCGCCCTTCTCGCCGGGATCGAGCGGCGGCGGGCTGTTCGACGATCAAGGCCGGCTGGTCGGCATCACGACGCTGATCGCAAAAGATTCGCAAAACCTGAATTTCGCCGTGTCTGCGCAATACATCCCGAGCGCGGGAATTTCGCCGGCGGAACTCCTCAGGCAACGCACCGGGACAACGGCGACGGACAACGCCGCCACGCAGGAAATCGCGTTCGAGCGCCAGGAACGCCTGCGGCGCCAGGAACAGGACACGATCACCGCCCGCAAAAAGCAGCTCGAAGAACTTGTACCTCCCGCACAGACCAAACCGGCAACGCCGGTCTCGGCGTCCGATGCCCAATCGGCGGCGGCGCGCAAACCGATCGCCGCCCGCCTCGCGCCCTATCAGAGCCTGGGCGATCGCAAACTGCCGGCACGGATTTACGACCAGATGGCAAAGAAAGGCCAGTTGGCCGGACTCGACGACAATGCCGCGATTTGCAAGGTCTATGAGGCGCTGATCCGGCAGCATGTTGCCGAACACCTGCGCTGGAACGAAGGCGGCAGCTACGTCGCGGAATTCCGGATCCAGCTGCGGCGCTCCGGCGAAGTCATGTTCGTGATTCCCGCCGCGGCTTCCGGCACCGAGCGTTTCGATCAGGAGGCCCAGCGCGCCATCGGCGCCGCGTCGCCCCTGCCCGTCCCCCAGGACAACGACGCCTTTGCAAAAATGAGCGAGATCACGATTACCGTGCAGGCGCCGGCGCGGGTAACCAGCGCGCCACCGGTGCCCGTAGCAAAGCGGACAAACGAAAAAGCCAAGTAGTGCGCGAACAGATAGATGCCTTATTTCGCATCCGGAAAATTCGTCAACTTGAATACATTCGCATTCGGCAGGCGTGGAATGATGATCTGTACGAAGTGCGTGGTATTGCGCCTGAGCCAGCGCCGGGTCTGATCGCCCTCCAGGTGGATCGGCACGCGCTGCTCGGCGCCGATTTTCTCGCGCTCGAAGTAGTTGATGTTCTTGCCGGGGGCGGCGGCGGAGATCGACATGTACAGGATCGGCTCCGTGCCAGCCGGCAGCATCTTGTAGTAATTCTCCACGAGGTCCGTCCGGTCGAAATAAAAATTCCGCAGGTAGGCGAATTCGCCGTTCGTCTTGACGTCTTCGAGCACGTTCCTGTGCAGGTAGACGTTGGCATCGTCGTTGCGCTTCGATTCGCTGGAGAAAAACTCCAGGAAATAATCGTCGACCGGGTGCGCCTGGCCGTCGATCACGCCGGCGTTCATCTGCAGGTACTGGTGAAAATAATCCGCGTTCTCTCCGAGCGGATCGACGTGACGGGCGGCCGTCTGTTCGCTGATCGCGCCCCATGCCGCCTGGATGGCCTGGTATTCATCGAAATCCTTGCATCCGAGCGCCTGCAGAATCAATTACCCGAGCTGCTGTTTTTCGTCCGGGGTTTCCTGGATTTTTTCCTGGTTGTCCTTATCCACTCTGTCCGGATCGATGATGGAGCCGTGAGTCCTGGTCGCAAGCACGGCGAGCGGGGCGTCCGCCTCCAGCCGCGAACCCCAGACCGTGACAAGCTTCTGCATGTCGGTTTCGCGAAAATCGAAGGTAACGCCGCGCGCGTTGAGGTTGGCAGCGCAGGCCCGCACCGTTCCATCGCTGCCATCCTCGTTGACGATTTGCCGCAGCGCGCTGGCATAAGGATGCGTGCCGACAATGACGAACGGCCAGACCAGCTTCCTGCCATAGTAATTGTTCGTGTCGGCACCCGGCATCTGCAGGACATCGCGCTGGGCCAGTGCCCACTGAAACGGGCTGGATAGCTCCAGGTCATTGAGCATCGCCTTTCCGCTCTGGAACCAGTTGTCGTAGCCCTTGACGATCCGCCCGAGAAAACTCTTTCCGGTCGCCGCCAATTTCGACCCGTAGTTCGCCGGCGCGAGCATGACCAGGCGTTTCATCGGACATTGCTCTGCGCTGCCCTTGTACGAGGATGTCAGCCATTCCCGTACCACCAGGCCACCGGTGCTGTGAACGATGACATCGAACGACTTGTCTAGCTCGCCGGACTTCAACATGTCCGCGATGACCTCGCCCATGCGCATGCCGACATCCTCGACACGCACGTCGTCGTCCCGGGAAATGTAGTCGCCGAGCCAGAGCAGCTTGGGTGCATAGCCGTGACCGGTCAGAAAAGTCGCGAGCGCATGGAACGAACGCGACGTGTCGCTCCAGCCATGAATGATCAGGACCTGACGAGCCATCGAACTCCCCCCTGAATCGTTATTTTATTTTCCCAATAATATTCTAATGAGCTCCGGATCGCTCACCGATGCCGTCAGCAATTCCCTGGTCAGGATGGACTGAAAGTTCTGGGTCTTGTCGATCATGCTGCGGGCCTCGTCGGCCTGCAGGAAACGGGCGAGATGTTCCAGTTCGGCGGTGGAGAAGGTCTGCGCCATGCTGCGCGAAATGACACCGCGCATCGACGCCATGACAGCCGGATCGGAGAGCGCGGCGACCGCGCGCTTGTGCTGCTCGGCAGGCAATGAATTGAGCGATTCATAAAGTTGGCGTGTGGCAATCAGGCGATAAGCCGGAAGCTCGAACAGGTGATTGGCCGCATCCAGCCGGTTGCCCGGCGTGTCCGGTGCAGGCGCGGCATGGCTGGCCGCCGATATGACCAGGAAAAGCGCGAAGAGCGAAGTGCGGATCATGGTGCTTCCTTCGTGAAAAATTCGGGAGACACCCGTTGGGCCGCGCAGCGACCGCGAAGTTCAGCAGGCGATTGCCGCGCTTGCATGCCGGCGCTCAGCGCATGACCTTTTTGAACGTGTGCCGCCGGGCACGGATATGGGGACGGATTTCCTTCGGCCAGCGGCCCTGGTCAACGGCTTTCGCCCAGGCGTCGCTCAGCAGGACGTCGGCGCTTTCGAGTTCATAGATGGCACTGTATTTCGGCTCGCCCTCGGCCGCCAGCGCGTTCTTCTGGCCGTCTATCCTCATCGCGGCGCCCGGCTCGTTCGTCACTCGCGTCACCGCCAGCACGCCCGGCACCTTGAGCAGGAAGGGCACGTGCTCCGTATCGTAGATCTCGTTGAACAGATCCTCCTTGGCGGGGTCCACATCGAGGCTGGCGGTAAAAACGTATTTCGTTTTCGGATGCATGGTTTTCCTCCGGA
Organism: Betaproteobacteria bacterium; assembly: GCA_025357235.1. GTDB lineage: Bacteria > Pseudomonadota > Gammaproteobacteria > Burkholderiales > JACQAP01 > JACQAP01. The sequence continues at coordinate 5,956 of JANXPQ010000344.1, read as the reverse complement.
ACAGGTTTACCCGATGCAGCGATGTTAACCCGTTCGCCGTCCGGCGGAAATCGTTCGATGGCGCAACGGGCCGCGACATGGCGATAATGCGGCAGATACGGCGGCCCGTAAGTCGGCACCGGCATCTGCGCCCCGCTTCTACAACATGGATAGGGAGGTTGTGATGAATTTATTTTCTTTCGCACTCGGCTTTTCTTTAGCCGCGCTCGCCGGAAGCCATGCAGCGGCCGCCGAGCACTACAGGATAGACCCGGACCATACGTTCGCGCATTTCGCCGTCGTGCATACCGGGGTTTCCTCCGTGCGCGGCCGGATGGGTGTAGCCAAGGGAAGCGCGTCGCTCGACGGCGACAAGCAGACCGCCGACGTTGCGGTGGATCTCGATCCGCGCTCGATCGATACCGGCGTGAAGAAGCTCGATGCCGTGCTCAGCGACGAAATGTTCTTCGACGTAGCCAAATACAAGACCGCGCGCTTCGCCGGCCATGCCGTGAAGTTCAAGGACGGCATGCCGTCGGAATTCGACGGCGAACTGACGATTCATGGCGTCACCAGGCCGGTTCATCTGACCGCCGAGCATTTCGTCTGCAAGCAGGTCAAGATCCTGGTGCTGGATCGCTTCGTTTGTGGCGGCGACCTTCAGGCGACCCTGAAGCGGTCGGATTTCGGACTGGACAAATATTCGTCGATGGTCAGCGACGAAGTACGGCTGGTGATTTCGGTCGAGGCGATACGGGAGGACAAGTGAACAGCGAACGGCGTACTGATTACTGCTTACCGTTCACTGTTCACCGAACTTTGGCGATTTCCTTCAATTGCAAGTCGTATTGGTCGGACAGGGCTTTGAGGCTTTGCCTCAGCGAAGCCTTGGCCTGATCGTATTTCTTGTTCTCGCCGGCCATCGCGCGCTCGCGGACATCGGAGGATGAACTGCCGCGATCACTACCCGGGAGCGCCGGGAAGCGGTTCACATCCAGGGAAGGCGCCTTGTCGAGTTTGCGTTCGAGTTCACTGAGACGGCTGCGCGACTGGTTGAATTCGCGGGTCAGGCCGGCGTAGCGCCGGTCCGATCCACGGATGCGCGCCTTGCGGTATTCCTTCAACTGGTTGGTGTTCGAATCCATGCGCGCAATCAGCAGGGAGACCTGGTCGTTGATCTGCGTCAATTCCGGATAGGCGCGCGCGGGCATCGCGAGCTGCTTGGCCTGGGCAAGCAGGTCCGCAGCCATTGCGCCCGATGCGACAAGTTGCAGCACCAGCGCGACCGCGGCGGCAACGAACATTGTTCCGGTCTTCGACATTTTCATGCTCAATCGACTACTCCCAGGTTTCCGTCACCATAACCAATCGGCGTCACAATACTGAACTTTAACCTCAAGCGGCGCATTTTTCGCGGTCGCAGGCCTCCCGTCACGAGCCCCGGTCCTATTCGAATCCATACAGCGACGCAGGGTTGTCGACCAGCACCTTGCGCAACGTGCGCTCATCCGGCGCCCAATCGGCAAGAAGGTCGAACAGGATCGCGTCGTCGGGTTTGTTGACGATTTCCTTCAGCGTCGGATGCGGCCAGTCGCTGCCCCAGACCATGCGTTCCGGTGCAGCCTTCACGAACGCCTTTCCCACCGCGCTGGTGTCCGCATAGCCGGGCGGGCCGACCTTCGTATCATGGTAGGCACCCGATACCTTCACCCATGCCCGCCCCTTGTCGACCAGCCCAAGGACAACGCGAAACGACGGATGGTCGACGCCCGCTGGTTGCGGAATGCGCCCGAGGTGGTCGAACACGATCGGGGTGGGCAGCCGCAACAGCAGATCCTCGATCTGCACGATCTGGTCTCCGAGCATGTGGATCTGCACATGCCAGCCGAAATCATGCACGCGGCTGGCCAGCGGTTCCACCATCTCTAGCGAAGTCGCGCCCTTCTGCACGAGATTAAAGCGTATGCCGCGCACGCCGAGACCTGCGAGACGTTTCAGTTCGGCATCCGTCACCGTACCGTCGACCACCGCCACCACACGCGCGCTCGGGCCGAGTTTGGCGGCTGCCTCGAGCGAAGGCCGGTTGTCCGTGCCGTAAGTAGACGGGGTGACGATGACCGTGCGCGAGGTGCCGATGCGCCTCTGCAGCAAGCGGTAGTCTTCGACGGACGAATTGGGCGGCCGCAGGGTCGCATTCGCTGTCGCGGGGAACCGGTCGTCGTAGAAGTGCATGTGGCAATCGCAGGAATCGGCCGGCGCCTCGAGCTTCGGCGCCGCAGTGCCGGAGGAAAATGGCACGCGATGTTCGTCCGCGCGGCTTTCGCCCGGGGAAATTCCGCCCGCCGCTGCCAGGGCTGCCAGCCCGGTCCTCTTGATGAAAGTGCGGCGGTCGATCTTTTCGTTCTGCATGGTCCTCTCCTTGCTGCCCGGTCATTGGGCTGAGGACCATTGTACGGCGGCGGCACGCCGCCGCAGCCAAAAGGTGAAAGGGTAAAGGTAAAAGGCAATAGAGGAAATTGAACGGCATTTATAATCTACCCCGCCTTACTTGTCCTCCCTTTCACCTTTTACCTTTCCTCTTTGACCTGTTGCCTCCGGCAACGCGTGGCTGCGTGTAAGATTCACAAATTCAAACCATTCCGACATAGCGATTTGAACGTTCCCGGTTCTTTGCCTGCGCTGGCCAGTGTCGTCTTCATCCGCATTACGGAGTTCGCACGCCGTCCGGTCGCGGAGCAGGCGCGCCTGCGAGCGCAGCTCGAATCCGCACTCGCCGTAGCGCTGATTCGCATTCCCGCACAGTTGCGGATCATCCTCGACGCGCCGGACGGAATGGCGATCGCGGTACTGGGAAATCCCGCAGCCGCCCTCGATATCGCGCAGCGTTGCATGAGTGCATCTGCCGCCGGCGTTTCCATGGCGGTGGCCGTCAACCACGGCGCGATCCGGCTGGCTTCGGACGACAGCGGGCATGAGGGCCTGATAGGCGATGCCGTGGGCACCGCAGCGGCGATTGCGCACTTCGCGGGCCCGGCGCGCCTGTTCGTATCGCGCTCGTTTCGCGAAGCCCTGGCCGCATCTTCGCCCGCCCGCGCAATCTCGATTCGCCCGGCCGGCATATTCACCGACGCGAACGTGCGCACGCACGAATTGTTCGCTCCCGATCCGACAGCGGCGCTTCGCCGCCGCAAGATCCTCGCCGCCGTGGGTGCCGCGGTGCTGATCTGCATCTTTGCCGCTCTGGTGTATTTCCACGATGCAATTCGCCGCGAACTCCGGGCGGGACAGCCGGCAATGCTTGCATTCAATATCTATCCGGACGGCGATATCTTCGTGGACGGCGTGGCGCGGGGGAAAAGCCCGCCGCTGGCCATCCTGCATCTCGAACCCGGTGTGCATACGATCGAACTGAAACGCAAAGGTGAAATTCCGTTCCGCACCAGCGCCGACCTGCAGGCCGGCAGGACGACGACGGTCGAATATGCTTTCACGCCGGGCGACGGGCGCAGCCTGCTGCGCCGTTTGCGCGACTGGGTGCTGCGATGAGCGACACGGCCCAGCTGGGACGCTACCGGATTCTTGGCGAACTGGGGCGCGGCGCCATGGGTGTGGTGTACCGCGCGGAAGATCCGGCGCTCGACCGGCAGCTCGCCATCAAGACCGTATTCGTGCCGGCAGACGACGCCGATCGCAAGGAATACGAAGCACGGTTCACCCAGGAGGCAAGAGCGGCCGGCAAGCTTGGCCATCCCGGCATCGTGACCATCTACGACGTAGGCCGCGAAGGCGAAATGGTCTACATGGCGATGGAGCTGCTCGAAGGCGTGGATCTCGGCGCCCAGGCGGCGACTCGCCGATTCTCCGTGCCGGAAGCGGTGGGCATCGTCGAACGCGTTGCGGACGCCTTGTCGTTCGCGCACGACCGGGGCGTGGTCCATCGCGACATCAAGCCGGGCAACATCATGCTCGTCGGCGGCGGACGCGTGAAGATCATGGACTTCGGCATCGCGCGCATGCGCTCGTCGGATCTCAAGACGCAGACCGGGCTGATGATGGGCACCCCTCGATACATGTCGCCGGAGCAGGTGGCCGGCCGCCTGGTGGATCAGAGATCGGACATCTTCTCCCTGGGCACCGTGCTGTACGAATTGCTTACCGGAACAAAACTGTTTGCGGGCAACGACGCGACGGAGATCATGTACAACGTCTCCCAGTTGCGGCCCGTGCCGCCGAGCCGCCTCAATCGCCAGGTTCCATCGATGCTGGACCTGGTGGTGGCCAAGGCGCTCGAGAAGGATGCCGGCGAGCGCTATCAGGACGCCCATCAGTTCGCGGCCGACTTGCGCGCGTGCCTGAACGAGCTCGGCGTGCAGCACGCCGATACCGATACGACGCAGCGTTTGGATCGGCGCGCCGGCGCGGCGCAGGCGGACGACAGAACGGAAAAAATGCGCATCATGGACGGCGATGCAACCATGCCGGGAATCGATGCCGGCCTGAGAACGCGCGGCGGCGGCAAACCGCAGAACATCATCGTCGATTCGAATACGCGCCTGGCCGTATCGCAACTTTTCGATTCCTCCGCGGCCGTCAGGCGCCTTGTCGAGCCGGAGAAAAAAGACCATGCCAGGCTGATTTCTTCGCCGCGGGCCTCGAACTTCCTGATCCGGATGTGGCGTGACCTGGAGATGCGCATTCTCGCCGGCATCATCCTCGCCGCAACGATCGTCGGCGTCATCATCGCCGCCTATTGAATCCGGGCAGGGCGGTTCCGGGCGCTGTCCGGGACAGCAATGGCCCGGAACCGATTGCGCTGCCATCCCTCTAACCGGGGTTGCAATCCACCCGCCCTTGCCGATGACCATCGATCGCACGCGCCGCGATTTTATCCGCGCCGCCCTGGCCGTTTCCGTCCTCTCGTTCATGGGCGCGCCGCGGTCCTCGCACGCCGCGCCGGCGCTGCGATTCGGGCCGGCGCAACCCTTCTCTTTCGAGAAGCTCAGGCAACGCGCGCGCAATGGCGGCGACGGCTTATGTTTCTCCGCCCAGCCCCGTTCCCGACATCACGGCGAAAATCGACTATGCGGCGCACGGGCAGATCAAATTCCGCAGCGAGGCCGCGTTGTTTGCCGGCGGGCCTGGCGCGTTTCCCGTCACGTTTTTCCACCTCGGGCGGTTCTTCCGCAATTCCGTGAAAATCCACGCCGTGGATCGCGGGCAAGCGCGGGAAATTATCTACAGCGGGGATTATTTCGACATGCCGGCCGACTCGATCGCGCGCCGGCTGCCGGAGGATGCGGGCTTCGCCGGTTTGCGCATCCAGGAAAACCGCGCGGGCCCATTCGACTGGAAGCAAAACGACTGGGTCGCGTTTCTGGGCGCCTCGTACTTCCGCGCGATCGGCGAATTGCACCAATACGGCCTGTCGGCGCGCGGACTTGCCGTCAACATAGCCAATCCAGATCCGCCGTTCGTCGAAGAGTTTCCCGACTTCACCGAATTCTGGATCGAGGAACTATCCGAATCCGCGGACGCCGTCACGGTTCATGCGCTGCTCGATGGCCCCAGCGTCGCGGGCGCTTATCGATTTTCGATGGGGCGCGGACGCGCCGTATTGATGGACATCGACGCGGCGATTTTCATCCGCAAGGACATCGCGCGCCTGGGCATCGCGCCGCTCACCTCGATGTACTGGTTTTCCGACACCATCAAACCAACGGCAATCGACTGGCGCCCGGAACTGCACGATTCCGACGGCCTCGCGCTCTGGACCGGCAAGGGGGAACGCCTCTGGCGCCCGCTCAACAATCCGGCCAGCCTCGTCGTCTCCGCATTCGGCGACGACAGGCCGCGCGGTTTCGGACTGTCGCAGCGCGACCGCAACTTCGATCATTATCTCGACGGCGTGCGCTACGATCTGCGGCCCACCCTGTGGGTGGAACCGCTTTCCGGATTCGACCGCGGCGCCGTGCAACAG
>JANXPQ010000029.1 GCA_025357235.1 Betaproteobacteria bacterium | reverse complement strand
CACGGCGTGGTGAAAGGTACGACAACCCCGATTGTAGCGAGCAGGGTAACATTAAGGGTAACAAGGAGAACGAACCGATGAAATGGGCACGTTGTACGTCTCACCATCTGGCCGGTTCGATTCCGACCCCCGCCTCCAACTCCTCACGCTCAGGTCTTTCCGCGCTATCCTTGTCGCGCCATTGGCTGGCCCGGAGGATGTAGCGGCAGCGCGAAATGGTAAATCGGAGAATTGACGAGGAATGATGTCCCCTGTGTGCGTCCACAGCCTTCGAACGAAACCTTACGTAGAATCCATCATTGAATTGATTCTGCCCGGATGGTGAAATTGGTATACACAAGGGACTTAAAATCCCTCGGCACTTCAAAAGGCCATGCCGGTTCAAGTCCGGCTCCGGGCACCAATCCTTTCCAACTGCCATTTGCCCTTTGATGGAACGCCTCTCTTCTCGTCAGAACGCGCATTTCAAGCTCGCGCACAAGTTAGCCGCGTCCGCGCGGGAGCGAAGCAAGGCCGGTAAATTATTGCTCGATGGCACACGCTTGATTCGCGCCTATGCGGGACAATTCGGATTCGATGACCTCACGCTCCTATTGAGCGAGGCGGGCGCCGCGCGCGAAGACGTGCGCGAACTGGTCGAGGCCAGCAAGCCGCGCAACGTGTATCTGCTTGCTGATGATCTGTTCGCCGAAATCACCCAGGTTGAAACGCCGGAGGGCGTGACGGCAATCGCCGCAATTCCGCACGTCGCTTCTCGGCCGAAGGACGACTTCCGGGTGCTCATCGATGGGGTGCAGGAACCCGGCAATCTGGGCGGGCTGTTGCGTACCGCTGCTGCAGCTGGCGCAACCTCCGCATACCTCACCAAGGGATGCGCAGATGTATGGTCGCCCAAATCATTACGCGGCGGCATGGGGGCGCAGTTCGTATTGCCAGTCAGGGAACGCGTGGACCTGACAACCGCGCTAACCGGCTTTCGAGGTAGCGTCATTGCCACCAGCCCGCACGCCACGGAGTCGATCCACCACGTCGACCTCACTGGCCCTGTCGCGCTCATTTTCGGAAGCGAGGGAAGGGGTCTGGGCGAAGAAGGGCAAGCACTGGCCACGCAACTCGTTCACATCCCAATGGCTGGAAAAGTTGAATCGCTCAACGTTGCGGCGGCTGCCGCAGTTTGTTGCTTCGAGCGACTGCGCCAGGTTTCCGGCAGGAAGCCTGGTTAGTTGCGATCTAATTCCCAGTTCCATTCGCTGGCGTCCTTAGTCGACTAGTCTGTCTTCCAATAGACGAGCATGGGAAGCGCGAAACTAACTATCGAAAGATCCTGAAGCTCGTCGGGTAAGTATTATGCCTAATATTTAACATAATATACATTATGCGCAGTTGTGGACTGCTAATGCTCGGGGGGATCGAGCTTTTATCAAATCACACAGGAAAGGCTTTCCATGGGAACCATAGGATACAAAGTCCGCGTCACGCGCGCGGAACTCGATCATCTGGCAGGCGCTGTCGCGTGCTTGGTGTCGGAAGTGAAAATTGGCTTCGATGCGTCGGAGCTGCGTTTGCTGGTCTCGATGCATGACCGGTTTAGCGCGATGCTTGGGCGGCCTCCGGAATTCGTGGTGGTCGATGGCGTAGTGCGTTCGGCATACGACGTTGCGAAGGTGGTGCGGCGTCCGAAACCGAAAC
>JANXPQ010000010.1 GCA_025357235.1 Betaproteobacteria bacterium | reverse complement strand
GCAAGGAGCGAAAAGGTGGTACCCAAGGCAGGGAAACCGGTTGATAATTTGTTTTAAGTTTTAAAGCGCGACGAAACTACTCTTGCGCCCGTGCTGCGTCAAGCTTCGTCATGAAAATCATGAATCGCATTTGCGGGTTTTGCGCAGGACTGATTCGATGGACTTGCCCGAAAATAGCGGGCCTCCTGCAGAATACCGTGAATTCACCAAGGACACGCTCATGACCACACGCCATCCGACAGGCGTATTCGCCCTGCTCGCGCTGCTATTCGTCCCGTTCGCCTGCGCAGCGGCGACGGACTGGACCGGCGATTTGAGTCCGATCAGCCGGGAAGACTGGAACGCGGAGCGTGCGGCGCATTTGCTGGAACGCGCGGGCTTCGGCGGGACGCCCGAGGATATCGCGCGGTTTGCCGCAATGACTCCCGAAGCGGCGGTAAAGATACTGGTCTATCACAAGGACATCCCGAATGATCTCCCGGCATTCGACGATTCCGGCGCCCACGACCCCGGCCTGGAACCCTTTCCCGCTTCGCGTCCCGCGGCCACCGACCTGGCGAAGGAAACCGGCGAATCGATGGGCATCAGGGTCAAACCGACGGGCAATCGCCGGTTACAGCCGGTGGCGAACAAGTTCTTCTATTGGTTACGGGCAAGCCGGCTGGAGACCAACCGCGTGGCCTACTGGTGGGCCAACCGCATGCTCGCGACCCAACGCCCTCTGGAAGAGAAGATGGCGCTGTTCTGGCACGGCCACTTCGCCACCAGCGAAGAAAAAGTCCGCGACTACCGCAAGATGCTCAAGCAGAACGAACTGTTCCGCGCCCAGGGCACGGGCAACTTCCGCGAACTGCTCATCAGCGTAGCGCAGGGTCCTGCCATGCTGGCATTCCTCGACGCCGGCGTGAACGTGAAGGGCGCACCGAACGAAAACTTCGCGCGCGAGATCATGGAAATGTTCTCGATGGGAGTCGGCAACTACAGCGAGACCGACATCCGCGAGGCGGCGCGTGCATTCACCGGATGGAACTTCGTCGATCTCAATTTCGTCGTCACGCCGGAAAAACACGATGAATCGATGAAGACGGTGCTTGGCAAACAGGGCGGTTTCGACGGGGTCGACGTGATCGACGTGATTCTGTCTCAGCCCGTCGCCAGCCAATACGTGTCGGGCAAGATCTATCGCTATTTCGTGCGCCAGGATCTGGCCCCCGAAATGCGCGCGGAACTCGGCGCCAGGCTGCGCCAATCGAACTACGAAATCGCGCCGCTGCTCGAGACGATCTTCCTGTCTCGGGACTTCTACAGCGCGGCCTCGATGGCAACCCACATCAAATCGCCGGTCGAACTGGTGATATCGACCTACAAGAAAATGGGCCTGACCGAAGTCCCGGGCGTACCCGATTTCAACGACGTCACCGAAACGCTCGGCCAGAAACTGCTCTATCCGCCGACCGTCGCGGGCTGGGCCAACGGCAAGAGCTGGATCACGCCGGGCCTGTTGCTGGCGCGCGGCAACTTCGTCTACGACACGCTGTATCCGGATATCAATTTCCTGCCGCCCGATCGCTATCCGCTGACTGACTACAAGATCGGCGCGGTAAATGAGAAGCTGGCATTGGGCCAGGATGTGACCAGCGCCACCAAGCCCGATGCCAAGGAAGTAACCTCGATGTCGATGCAGGCGGATCGCGACGAGGATTTCAATACACGGCTCGCGAGCTTTCGCGGCTGGCAGATGGCCCTGCAGAAAGTGAAGCCGATCCCGCGCGCAACCGCGCAACTCGACCTCTCGGCGATGGTGCTGGGCGCGGGTTGCAAGACAGCGCGCGAGGCCGCCGACTATCTGCTGGCGCGTTTCATCTCGGTGCCCCTGGATGCGAGCACGCATGAGCGGGTCGCAAAATTCCTGGAAAACGAGCTGGGCACCGCCGACCTCACGGCTGCAACGAGCTTCCTCGAAGAACCACTGCGCACCACGCTGCACGTGATCCTGTCGCTGCCGGAGTATCAACTGGGATAGCTGACTTGCCCGCGTTCCTCGCGGGCGGGCGGACTGAGAAAAGACAAAATCATGATGATCAAACCTTCAAGCATGAAGATCTGGACCCGCCGCGAGATTCTCCGCGCGGGATTCGCAACACTCGGTGCAAGCGCAATGCCGCTGGTTTTTTCGCGTGCGATGGCAGCCGATGCAGCGCCTTCGAAGCGCATTTTGGTCGTGCTCGAACTGTCCGGCGGCAACGACGGGCTTAACACGCTCGTGCCTTATGCTGACGATGCCTACTACCGCCATCGGCCGAAAATCGGAATTCGCCCCGACAAGCTGCGCAAGATCGACGATCACTACGGCTTCAATGCGGGGATGGCGGGATTCGAACGGCTGTACAAGGACGGCAGGATGGCGATCGTGCACGGCTGCGGTTACGCGCAGCCTTCATTTTCGCATTTCACTTCGATGGCGTACTGGCATACCGGCGCGCCAAACAGCGGCGAAGAATACGGCTGGATCGGCCGGGTTGCCGATGCGATCGACGCGCGTGCGACACCGAACTTCATCGTCAACATCGACGAAGTGCAATCGCTGGCGGTGCGCGCCCGCGAGCATGTTCCGGTGGTGTTCGACGATCCCGAGAAGTTTGGGCGCAAGGGCCTCTACCAGGAACGTCCGCTGCTCGATCGCGCGCCCGACATGGAGCCCGAAGCCAGCGCGTCGAAGCACTATCTGCTGGAAGTGGCGACGAGCGCCCGCGAGGCTTCGCAACTGGTGCGCGACGCGTGGTCGGGTTACAAGACGCCGGTCGATTACGGCATCGTGCCGGTGCAGCTCCCGAAAATCGCTTCGCTGATCGCCGCCGGCATGCCGACGCGGCTGTACTACACCGCCTATCGCCACAACTCCTTCGACACCCACGTGCAGCAGTCGGACCTGCATCAGCGGCTGCTCACCTATGTGTCCGACGCTGTCGCGGGCTTCATGAAGGACATGGAGCGCATCGGCCGCGCCGACGACGTGACGATGCTCGTGTTTTCGGAGTTCGGCCGCCGCGTGCCGGAAAACACCAGCCTCGGGACCGATCACGGAACGGCAAACCACATGTATGTCATCGGCAAGCCGGTCAAGGGCGGCCACTACGGGCGCCCGCCCGGCCTGACGGAGCTGGACGAAGGGGACAACCTGGTCTTCACCACGGATTTACGCCGCGTCTATGCCAGCATGATAGACGGCTGGCTCGGCTGCCGCGATGCCGAGAAGCTGCTCTCCGGCAAGTTCGAGACCTTCCCCGTTTTTTCCTGATTTGCGTTGCCCAGCCGGCACGATCCGTTTTCAGGTTTAATATAGGCGGTCGCGCCGGTTGTGCCGCCACGCGCTCTCAAGGGGGAAGCGCCTGCCCCATGGGCAGTTCCGACGGCCGGCATGCGACTTGCATTTGCATGCGACGTATGTAGGTTTCCGGCCTCCCGCCGGTTTGCCATCGCGTCCGGAACGGAAAAATGAATATCAAAAATAAAACATATGGCGATGTTCTCGTGCTCTCGCCCGAGGGCCGGATAGACCACGCCAACAGCGAAGACTTCCGCAACAGCCTGGTGCCTTTCATCGATCGCTGCAAGAGCGACGGCGAACGCATGGTGCTGGATCTCGCCGGGGTCGACTACATCAGCAGCGCGGGACTGCGCTGCTTCATGCTGGCGGAAAAACAGGCGAAGGCACAGGGCGGCGTGATCGTCGTCGCTGCCATGCAGCCGGTGGTGAAGGAGATTTTCGAGATCAGCCGGTTTACGCTGGTTTTCGATACGTTCGCCTCGGTGCGGGAAGCGCTCGCCAGGTTTTCACCCGCGGCCCTCCAGGCCTATCAGGCCTAGAGGTATAAAATGCTGGTACGTTTCTGGGGAACGCGCGGTTCCATCCCGGTCGCGCTGACTTCGGCCGATATCCGCCGCAAGGTCGAGACGGTCCTGTCAATGGCAATCGCGAAAGGCGTGGATACGCCGAAGAAAGTGCGGTCTTTCATCGACAACGATCTCGATTTTTCGATCGCGCAGACCTACGGCGGACAATCGCCCTGCGTGCAGATCGAAACCGGGCGCGCGGAATACCTGGTTTGCGACATGGGCAGCGGCGCACGCGCACTCGGCGGGCGCATCATGGCCGCGCAGAATGCCGGGCCAATCGTAGTCAACGTGCTGATGTCCCATGTGCACTGGGACCATATCATGGGCTTTCCCTTCTTCACGCCCGCTTATGTTCCCGGCGCGCGCATCCGCATATTCGGTTGTCACGACATCATCGAAAAGGCGTTCCGGCTGCAGCAATCCGCCCCGTGCTTTCCGGTCGATTTCTCGCGGCTTGCCGCCGACATCGAATTCGTCCGGCTCGAAGCCGGCAAGACCGTCGACATCGCCGGGTTTCAGGTCACGCCCAAACTGCAGCGACACACCGGCGACTCCTACGGTTATCGTTTCGAACGCGATGGCAAGGCTGTCGTCTATTCGACGGACTCCGAGCACAAGCTCGAGGATCCAGCCGAGACCGAGTCTTTCGTCGAGTTCTTCCGCAATGCCGATCTGGTGATATTCGATGCCATGTATTCGCTGCTGGATGCTGTGTCGGTCAAGGAAGACTGGGGACATTCGAGCAACATAGTCGGCGTCGAGCTGGCGCAACTCGCGAACGTCAAGCATCTGTGCATGTTTCATCATGAGCCGGCCTTCAACGATGAGCGCATCCAATCCGTGCTCAACGAAACCATCCGGTTCGAACAGCTGACTCGCGGCGATCAACCACTGATCGTCAGCGCCGCTTTTGACGGCATGGAAATCGAGGTTTGACCGAATCCCTCAAAAGCACGCAGTCGATTGCGCCGCGCAATCCCATCTCGCGCGCTTTGCTGTTCGTGCTGGTCGGCGGCCATGGCCGGCCGCTGGGCGCGACAATACTCATCGTATTGCTGGCGCTCTCGATGTTTCCGTCGCTGCCCGCGTTGTACGACTTGCGCATGGCTCTGTTCGACGGCTATCAGAAAGTGGCGCCGCGAAAGCGTACCTCTGCGCCCGCGGTCATCATCGCCATCGATGAAAAGAGCCTGCAGGAACTCGGGCAATGGCCGTGGCCGCGCACGACGGTGGCGGAACTCATCGAAGCCGTCGCGAAGAACGAACCGGCGGCAATCGGCGTGGACGTGCTGATGCCGGAATTCGACCGCATGTCGCCGGCCAGCATCGCCGGCCTGATCGAAAGGCTCGATTCCAAGCTTGCCCAGCGCCTGGCGCAGTTGCCGAGCAATGATTCCGTCCTGGCCAATACCCTGCGCCGGCATCCGGTAGCGCTTGGCATCGCCGGCATCGAACAGAAGGGCACGGCCACTGCCAGTAACCGGACTGCGCCGTTTCGCATACGCGGCAGCGATCCGACGCCGTATCTGCGGCATTTTGCTGGCACGCTGCGCAGCCTCGAACAACTGGATGCGGCGGCGCCGGGACATGGACTGCTGAGCGTCGACCCGAGCGGCGGCGTCGTGCGCCGGGTTCCGTTGCTGGCATCGGTTGACGGCGTGCTGACGCCAGCCTTGTCCATGGAAGTTCTGCGAATAGCGACCCAGACATCAGCCTTCGTCGCGGTCGGCGAACCGGATCGCGTTAAAGGCATCGGCATCGGCGACATCTTCATACCGACCAACGCGGACGGTACGGTATGGGTGCATTTCGGCCCGCACGACGAAGATCGCTTCGTTTCGGCAGTCGACGTGCTTCACGGGCGCATCGACCCCGAACAGATGCGCCACAAGATTGCTCTCATCGGCGCAACCGGACTTGGATTGCTCGACTACCAGACCATACCGATCGGCCAGCGCATACCCGGCATCGAAATCCACGCACAGATCCTGGAGAGCATTTTCGAGGGCAGCCTGTTGCAACGGCCGGATTTCCTCGAGAAGCTGGAGCGCGTGATTCTGCTGACATCGGGGCTGATTCTGATTCTCGCCGTCCCTGCCGTAAGGCCGAGAACAGCGGCATTGCTCTATGCAGTCCTGATCGCCGGCCTGCTTGCGGCGGGGTTTGCGCTGTACTACTGGCAGCAGATGCTGGTCGATGTTGCGTGGCCCGCCGCTGTCTGCACCTTATTGTTCGGCGTGATGCTGACCGGCACCCTGACGGAAGCGGACCGCCAGCGCCGCGCATTGCGCCTGGCGTTGGATGCGGAACGCGAAGCAGCGGCCCGCGCCGCCGGCGAACTCGAAGCGGCGCAACGCATCCAGATGGGCATGCTGCCGCCGCCATCCGCCAAATTCTATGGCGATCCGCGCTTTACCCTGCAGGCACTGATCGAACCCGCGAAATCGGTTGGCGGCGATCTCTATGATTTCTTCAAGCTTGACGGCGACCGTTTGTTCTTCATGGTTGGCGACGTGGCGGGCAAGGGCCTCCCCGCCAGCATTTTCATGGCGGTGAGCAAGGCCTTGTACAAAAGCGCGGCGTTGCGCATGGAGCACGGCGCCGACATCGGCGAGGTCATGCGCGCAGCCAACCAGGAGATCGCCCGCGACAATCCGGAAATGCTGTTCGTGACGGTGTTCGCCGGAATACTGGACCTGCGCACCGGCGAACTGAACTGGTGCAACGCGGGACACGATCCGCCGTTCTGCCTGCGTCCGGGCGAGAAAATACCGGTCAGGCTGGAGGGCGACTCGGGTCCGCCGCTTTGTGTCATTGAGGCATACCCCTATCGCCCGGAGCACTACCGCTTATTGCCCGGCGAGGCGCTTTGCCTGTTTACGGATGGCGTTACGGAAGCGATGAACGCGGCCGACGAGCTATACGGACGGCAGCGTCTGTTTTCGGTATTGAAGTCGTCGTTCGGTGCGACCGAGGCAATTCAGCTGGTCAATGCGGTCCGGGACGATGTTCGCGCCTTCGTGCTGGACACCGAGCGCTCGGACGACCTCACCATCCTGGCATTGCGCTGGAACGGCGGTGACGTGTGAACGGTGGATCGCAAAATCGGGCAGTGCAGCGTGCGCAACGCTCAGCGCACGTTGATCTCGACGCGCCGGTTCTTGGGTTCGGAGACGCCCTGGGAAGTCGGAATGAGCGGCTCGCGCTTGCCGCGGCCGGAAACTTCGATGCGATCGGCGGCAATGCCGCGTTTGATGAGATCGTCACGCACGCGTTGCGCCCGTTGCCGCGACAACTGGTCATTGAACTGGGCGTTGCCCACCGCATCGGTATGTCCGATGACCAGAATTTCCGGATACGGCCGGGCCGCGATTTCGGCAAAGACGCGGTCGACTTCGCGCTCGGAATCGGGCGTCAATTCGTCCTTGCCTTCGAGGAAGTACAACAGGAATGTCGCTGGACGCCCCGGCAACGCCGCCACGACCGAGGAAAATTCGCGCTTCGCGCGATCGGCGTCATACGTGACGGGTTGCATTTCGCCGGGGCCATCGATGTGCGCACCGGCGTAGGCCTTGTCCAGAACAATTTCCTTGCCGCCCTCGGTCCTGACGACGACACCGCCGATCTTGCCGTTCGGCTTGGGCAGCAGGACGATCAGATCATTGCGCGTCGGCCGGTCCGACGGGCGCAATGCTTCAGGTTCGATCGGCTGCCGGGACTTCGTCCAGCGAACCGATTGGGAACCTGCGTTCGGCTGGGATGCAAACTGCGCGCAACCGGCCATCATCGCCGCGATGATGGCCGACACGAGAGCAACACGCATCATCAGTTGGTGGTGGGCTCGTCCACTTTCACGATGAACTCGGTACCCCGCACGCCCATGATTGCGGCGGGAGTCTTGATGCGCATGGCTTCAGGGGATTGCTTGACGATCTTGCCGGAAACTACCGCCAGCGTTCCCTTTCTCAGACGGGTATCGAACTCGCCCAGGTGGGTCGTGCTGTCGAATACGAAGCGCTCGATCACCATTTCGCTGTTGGGTCCGGCGGACAGCAGGCTGTTGTCATGGAAGGTAATGCCAACGGAACCGTCGGCACCGGTTTTTACCGTATCTTCGACTTCGACGACGGCCCCGACCGGAGCGGGCATCAACTTGCCGTTGCGCTCGATCTGCACGTCGCCCTTGGAGACCTTGATGCGCCCGGCCTCGCCGGCAAATGCGTGCGTGCACATCCACGCACCCGCCAGCAGCAGCACGCCAAAAACAAGGATATCTCTCTGGAATGTCGATACTTTAATCATTTTGCCCTCTTCGGTTCTGAATCGTAATGTCGGCAAACGTCGCCGGTCACGGATTACTGGTGCAAGAACCATGCACATCGCCATATTAGCAGTGGGCCCACCCCTTGCAGCAAGGGGCAAATGCCTGTGCAATTTGAGAAAAACATGAACCGCCTGAACCGGGTATTCCCCGCGCGGCTGCAGGCCTTCGACCAAGTCAAGTCGCTGATCGACGAATTCGGTGCGGTGGCCGAACTCGGTCGCGAAGATCGCCACAAACTGACGTTAATTGTCGAGGAATTGTTCACCAATACGGTTAATCACGGCCACAGGGGCGACTGCGATGCACCGGTTTTCATCACCTTCGAGGAAGACCAAGGTGACGTACAACTGATCTACGAAGATTCCGCGCCGCAATTCGATCCACTGGCAGCGGGGCATCGCACCGACGTCGAATCGACCATCAAGGAGCGCCGGGTCGGCGGCCTGGGCATATTCATCACCATCGGCCTGACCGAAAAAGCCGATTACAGTTACGTCGAAGGCCGCAATCGCATCTGCCTCAGGCTTACCGCGACCCGCAGCTAGTTCGCGGGATCAGGCCTCCAGCCAGCGCCACGCCAGCGGCGAGCGCCTCACGGCAATATCCAGCAGGTAGAAAATCAGCGCCAGCAGTGCAAACCACGGCCACAGGGATTCGGAGGTTCTGCTGTCGTCGCCTTGCCGCGCGAAAATCTCGGCAACGGACGGGGCGACTTTCCCTCCGGTTGCACGCGCCAGCGCGTTCAGCAATTCGACATTGGGCGGCAAGGCGCGATATTCATCCGGATAATCCTGGTGCAGCACGCGCGCCCCGATCCGCAGCGGCCCCTGCCTGGGCAGCCCCGGGGAATCGACCAGCTCGAACCGCTCCGCCAGCACCGACCGGTCGAAGGGCATGCGCGCCTGGTAAGCACCGGCACCGCTCTGCCGGAGCCCGAAGATGGATGTGCTTCCGTCCGGCCGGGACACCTTCACTTGTGGCGCCAGGCCGTTACGGAAATTGCCGTCCGGCGTCAGCACCGAAAGCCTGATCAGCGCCTCGCCACCTTCGCGCACGACGCGAAAATCCAATGCCTCGCCCGAATCACGCCGCATGACGTCGCGCGCCTGCTGCGCCCAGAATTTGCCGAAGCGCGGCCAGTCGAGCCAGTTCGCCGCCCAGCGATTTTTTACGTCGGAGGTGAACACGACGGTCTTGCCCAGGCCATATTGCCAGCGCACCAGCAGCGGTGCGCCGGACGGCGAGGTGAGCAGAACCTCCGCATGATCGCGAGCCTTGCTGCTGACGAATCCCCTAAGTTCGGGCAGTCTGTCCATCTCGATACCACGAAAGGCGACACTCGAATGCCTGACCACGGGCCTGAAGGATTCTTCCAGCAGGTTGGATCGCACCGCACGCTCGGTCTCTTCGATAAATATCTGCGGAATCGACTCCGCATTCTCCGCCACGTAAGCCCTGCCCTTTCCCCATTTGGCGATGTCACTCATCAGAGCCCGATCGGCATCCGCGCCCACCGCTACTGTCGACACGACTATTTTTTCGGCGGACATGCGTTTGACCAGGGTTTCGAAATCAGCCGGGCGCGTATCGCCGTCGGAGAGCAGGATGACGTGCTTGGCCTTGGAATCGGTTTTCTGCAGGAGGCGATAAACGATGCCGAGCGCCGGGTAGATGTTGGTCTGTCCACTGGCCTGAATCCGGCTAATCTGGTCTTCCGCCTTGCGCTTCGAACGAACGTACTGCATCGGCACCGCGATATAGGTTTGCGAGTCGAAAGCCACCACGCCGAATCGATGCTGCTCTTCGAGCAGGTCGAGCGCCGCTCGGGTGGCTTCCTTCGCCATTTCCATCTTGCGACCCTTCATCGAATAGGAACGATCCAGGGCAATCACCAGCGCTAGATCCTTGCGTTTTTCCTGCGCGCGGAATTGCACCGGCAGCACTTTCTCCACCGCGGTGTCGCTGTAGCCCTGCTCGCCGTATACATTCTCGCCGCTTGCAAACAACAGGCCGCCACCCAAGTCACGGACATAGGATTCGATGGCCTGCATCCCATCGGGTGTGAGGTCTTTCGCCGGCGTGTCGCTGAGGATCACCGCGTCGTAGGCCGCCAATTCGGCAGCGGATGCGGGTAGCGCAGCGGGGGCGATGACGCGCGTATCGATGCCCTGGCCAGCCAGCGCATCCGCGAGATAACGGGCGCTCGCGGCCTCACCGCCCTCGATGTAGAGAATGCGCGGACGCGCATTCACCCAGATCGACTGCTGCATGCGGTTGTTCTCCGAAACGGAATCACCCTTTGCGACGACCTCGGCGGTCAGCGTCATTGCCCCGGCGCGCGCAAGCTTCGCTTCGAAGTCGACGCGATTCAAACCGGCTTTCAACTGCACTTTGCGCTTACCCAGCACGGCATTCGCGCTCTTGAGCGACACCTGGGCGGGCGTTTCGATGACGGATACCACGCGCACAGTTACGGTCACCGGTTCGCCGGAATGGGTTTCCGCAGGCGCCTCGATGCCCGCGATCCATGCATCGTTGTCCTCCCGTGCCTTTGCCGGGATCGGATAGACGCGCACATTGGCTCGCGTCAGCCGCGGCAGCACGCGCCAGACGTCGCCGGCCGTCTGGTTGCCATCTGTCAGCAACACGATGCGCTTTGCACGATCAGGATCCAATCCCATCAGCGCGGTATCCAGTGCCCGTTCGAGATTAGTTGCCGTCTGGTCGATGACGCCCGCATCGGCTGAAGCACCGCGCGTACCGGCCTCCGTTACGGCGAGGTTGCGGATGTCCGACGGCTTTTGCAGCAGGATCGCGTGATCGGCGAACGCCAGATAACGCGCGTGCGCCGGCCGGCCTTCCTGGTCGGCCTGATCGATCCACTTGATGGCCGCATCGATGAAGGATGAAGACACGCTGCGGGAAACATCCAGCGCATAGATGACCGAGACATCGCCCGATTGCCCGTTCCACTGGGGTCGCATCAGGGCCAGGGCGAGCGAAACGATCGCGAGGCTGCGCAATATCGTCGCGACCAGCAGATGCCTCCGGCCCAGCCGGGTTCGACTTTTGTGGCCCATCCAGAACAGCAACGGCACCGCCGCGAAAAACGCGACCGGCCAGACACTTTCAACGATGAGCGGCAACGTCATACGGTCATCCGCCGATTCCAGCTCCACCACTCGAACCACAGCAGCAGCGCGGCGGCAAGCAAAAGTGCGAATGTCGTATCGAAAGCCAGCGAGGGATGCGCCTCGATTGGCACGTCCGCGCCCGGCTTGAACTGCGCGAGCCCGGACTTGTTTACGTCCGTAGTCCGGCGATCGAGCAGGTTCACCGCAACCCGCAGGCGCTGGTTCGCCGATACGACAGTGAACAGCCCGGGCGCGTCGACCTCGAATAAGCTGCCCCCGGGAATGGATTGTGTGTGCACCTCTTGCCCGTCCGCCGCCACCACGCGCGCGGCGGACACCGGGACTTCTATCACCCCCAGTCCGCGGGCGAGGACTGCTTTTTCCTCGAGCATCCAGTCGAGTGCATTGTTCAGAAATATCGGAAAGCCGGTCTGCAGCGCAAAATTCGACTCTTCCAGTCCGAAGGAAAACGAAACCCAGCGCGCCCCGTCCTCATGCGTGACGATCAGGGGCACACCGCCAGGCCCGCTCACCAGCACGGACTCCATTTCTTTCGAGCGATCTTTCAAATCGACAACAGTCGCACGATCGACGCTCAGGTCCGCAAGCGAAATGTTTTCCAGCAGCGGATGCGCCACATTCCACGCGGTGGCGGATACGTTGGCGATTTCTTTCTGCGGGGGCGGCAACCATTCGGCGCGAGGCGGATGAAACAACAGCGCGGGAACATGGGGGCGAATCTTTGGCGCAAAGCGGTCGAACACGATCGCGTCGTAGTCCCGATCGTCGGTATAACGCGCGGGCGCGATGACGGTCAGGTCCGCCCGTGGCTGGGCCCGCAGCGATTTTTCGAGGAAGGGATTGCCGGAGGTCACCAGCGCCACGCGCATTGCGCGACGAAACGGCAAGATGGAATAGGCGACGTCGTCGGTGGCAAGGCCGTCACCGGGCATTGCGATCGATGCCCTCAGCGGCCCGCTGTCGAACGCCGAGATGTCGATCATCTCGTTGTGCACCCCGCCCGCCACGATCGGCACCACTCTGGAGACGCGCTTGCCGCCGACCCCGACGATGGCCAGTTCGATGCGCTTGTCGATACCGCTGGCGTTGACCAATTCCACATAGGCCAGGTAACGGCGAGGATCGGACGGGAGCGCGCGTACTTCGAAGGCCGTAATGCCGGCGTTTTCCACCGATTCGAACACGGACTCCAGTCGGGCTTGCGGCGGTACCGGTCCGATCGACACGCCATCGGTGATCACGACTGTCTCGATGCCGGCGCGCTGTTCCGGCAACGGCGCCACTGGCTGAAGGCCATATGAAACCTGCAATCGCGCAAGTTGCGCCAGCGCGTCTTCGCGATTTCGGAAGGCCGGCGTATCGACACGTCGCATGGAATCTGCCAGCCATATTGAAGTTCCGGCCGGACGCGCCTCGATCAAGGCGCGCGCTTTGGCAACGGCGTGATCCCAGCGCGTGGATCCGTCGGTGGTCCGCGTTGCCATCGTCGGCGAATCGTCGAGCACCACGATGAGTTTCGACACCGCTGCGCCCGGATCTGCCGCACGCAGCGGGACGACTGCACTCACCATGGCCGTCGCAATCAGCGCGGCCAGCAACAGCGAGAGCCACCAGCGCAACCGGTCTGGTTTCGACCGGCTATCACGCAGTACGCGATCCCATACCAGGCTGGATGGGATGACTACCGTGCGCGGAGGCGGCTTGAGCCAGTACAGAACCGCGACGATGCCGATTGCCGAGACCAGGGCGAACATCGACAAGTAAAACGGCAACGTCATCGCGTTCATCGCAGCAGGCCTTCGTCGCGCAATGCCTTGAGCATCAGTTCCTCGAGAGACGCCTGCGTCGAAGTGCGAAGGTATCCCCAGTCATGGCCGCGGCAGAAACCCTCTATTTCCGCGCAATAGCGCATGAATGTCTCGCGATAGGCCTTGATCAGATCGGGCGTCACCCGCGTGCGCGTGGAACGTCCCAGTTCGGAATCGATCAGGAGCACTTCGTCGGCAAGCGCCGGTTCGACCTCTTCGGGGCTCGTCACATGAACGGCGAAAACGTCATGTCGGTATTCGCGAATCACCTGGAAGCTGCGCTCGAAGCCTTCGCGATCCAGGAAATCAAAAATCAGGACGACCAATCCGCGGGTGCGGCGGGCGCCAAAAAAACTGCGGAACGCGGTTTGCAGGCTCGTACCCCCCGCGGCTTGCAGGCGCTCGAGGAAATGCAGTGATCTCCACACCTGGTTCTTGCCGCGGCTTGCCGGCATTTCCCCGATCACGCCGTCGGCAAACGCAACCAGGCTGACGCGATCGTGATTGATGAGACCGATGTAGGCAATCGCAGCGGCAAACCTGCGCGCGAAATCGAACTTGGATGGCGTGCCGAAGCCCATCGAGCGGCTGACGTCGACGAAAACATAGATGGGAAGATCGGCCTCCTCCTCGAACAGCCGCAGGATCAGGCGGTCGAGCCGGAGATAAGTGCCCCAGTCGAGGTTGCGGGTGTCGTCGCCCGGGGAGTAGGGCCGGTAGTCGGTGAAAATCATGCCCGACCCGGTACGGCGCGAACGATGGTGCCCGCGCAGATGGCCGGCAACGGGGCGCCGCGTGAGCATCGTCAGATGCTCGAGCTGGCGAAGAAATTCTTCGCTGAACAGCACACTTTCCTGAGCCAAGAGTGTGACCTCGATGCGCCCGCGCGGCATCCGCCGTCGCGTGTGGCGGTGTCCGTTATTCGCCGGGTTTGTTAATCCCCGCGCTCCGGCACCCATTCCAGGATGCGCGCAAGGATGGCGTCGGAATCCATGCGCTGCGCCTCCGCTTCGAAGTTGAGCAGGACACGGTGCCGCAGCGCCGGCAGGGCCACCGCACGAACGTCTTCGCAGGACACGTAGACCCGGTCGTTCATCAACGCATGCACCTTCGCACCGAGGATCAGCGCCTGCGTGCCGCGAGGACTGGCGCCGAAGCGCACGTATTTCTTCGTCAGCTCGTGCGCCTGGTCCGACTCCGGATGCGTAGCCAGGGTCACCTTGATCGCATAGTCCTGCACCGGACGCGCGACCGGAATTGCACGCGCCGTTTCGCGCATCCGCAGAATCTGCCCTTGCTCGAGCACGCGCTGCACCGAAGGTTCCTCCTGGCGCGTGGTCCGATCGATGATCAGGTGCAACTGCTCGACGTCAGGGAAATCCAGCTTCAGCTTGAAGAAGAAACGATCCATCTGCGCTTCGGGCAGCGGATAGGTACCTTCCATTTCGATCGGGTTCTGGGTGGCGAGGACGAAGAACGGCTGGTCGAGCGCGTGCGTGCGGCCGGCCGCGGATACGCTGCTTTCCTGCATCGCTTCGAGCAGCGCCGACTGCGTCTTGGGTGTGGCGCGGTTGATTTCGTCGGCCAGCACCATGTTGGCGAATATCGGGCCGCGCTGGAACTCGAACGATTTGCGCCCGGCATCATCCTCGCGGACGATGTTGGTGCCGATGATATCGCCGGGCATCAGGTCGGGGGTGAACTGGATGCGGGAGAACTTCAGGTGCAGGACGTCCGCCATGGTCTGCACCAGTTTGGTCTTGCCCACGCCCGGAATGCCCTCCAGCAACACGTGGCCTCGCGCCAGCAGGCAGGTCATCACGCCGGAAATGATCTCTTCGTTGCCGACGATCACACGCGATATTTCATCGCGGACCAGCAGGAATTGTTCGCGAAAGACCTGGATCTCCCGGTCGATGGCCACGGAATTCATTTTTTCTCGCTTTCATGCAGGTTCAGGAAATAATTCTTGACGATGCCCTTCTGCCGCACCGGTACCCCTTCATGGCCCACCGCATCTTCCCGCTCATGGCTGGCGCGGAAACGCACGTCTTCGGCCTGCAACATCGATTTCTGCTCGCGGCTGGCGGAATA
>JANXPQ010000570.1 GCA_025357235.1 Betaproteobacteria bacterium | reverse complement strand
TTCTGGTCGTAGATCTCCTTTCCTGCAAGCATAGTAGCCATCGGTGTTTTCCCGCAACACATCTTGCCCTGGTGAGTGCGCTCGATGTTGTAGTGGTTGATCCAGGCGTCCAGGTCGATCTGCAGCTCCGCGATCGAGGCGTAGAGCTTGCGACGAAAGGCCACCTGGTAGAACTCCTGCAGCACTGTCTTGTGGAAGCGCTCGCAGATGCCGTTGGTCTGCGGGTGCCGGGCCTTCGTTTTGGTGTGTTCGATATCGTTGATGGCCAGGTAGAGCTCGTAGTCGTGATGCTCGGCGCGCCCGCAGAACTCGGTACCCCGGTCGGTGAGCATCCTCAGGATTACCATGCCCTGTTCGGCAAAGGCCGGCAGCACCCGGTCATTGAGCAAGTCGGCGGCCGTGATCGGGGTCTTGGTGGTGTAGAGCTTGGCCGCCGCCCACTTCGAGTAGGTGTCCACGAACGTTTGCTGGTAAATGCGACCCACGCCCTTGATGGTGCCCACGTAGAAGGTGTCCTGGGAGCCCAGATAGCCCGGGTGGGCTGTTTCGATCTCGCCGTGGACCAGATCGTCGTCGTGCTTTCGCTCCAGGGCCACCACCTGCGCCTCGGTGAGTACCGCCCCCGTTTGGGCGACGTGCTTCTCCAGGGCGCTCAGCCGTTTCTTGAACGACTCCAGGTCGTGGCGCTGCCAGACGCAGCGCACCCCAGAGGCGGAGACGAACACCCCGCGCTTGCGCAGTTCGTTGGACACCCGTACCTGGCCGCAGGCCGGCTGCTCGAGGGCCATCTCGCAAACGGCCACTTCCGTGGCCTCATCGACGCGGTTCTTGCGATTGGGTTTGCGCCGCGTGGGCTCGAGCAATGCCTCCACGCCTCCCTCGGCCATCGCGCTCTGGTACCGATAGAAGGTATCGCGTGAAAGCCCCATCATCTTGCAGGCCTTGGAGACGTTGCCCAGTTCGACCGCCAGATTCAGCAGCCCGAGCTTGTGTTTGATCGCACTCTGATTAAAACTTTGCATGGGGTTACTCCTCTTTCGAGTTCAGTTTCGATAGTCGGTTCGCACCTCTATCAAAACGGGTAACCCCGCCTTTTGCAACTGGCGAGTGTCAGATCAGATCGAAACTTCTACACCTAAAACCTGAAGTTCGGTTTCCTGCCTTTACCTTTCCTTTCCTTTCCTCTTTGACCTATTCTCTGTTCTCCGTGGCCGCATTCACGCGGCCACATTCTTCGACACAAATCGTGCAGGTTCGGCGACAATATGGAATGCACAATCCGCGAATTGAGAGGATGCCATGGTCGTGACTCCCCTGTATGCCGGACTGATGACGTTGCTGTACCTGGTTCTGAGTTTTCAGGTAATCAAATTCCGTCAGCAAGGCATCAGCCTCGGCGACGGTGGTGACCCGAAGATGCTGCGCGTGATTCGGGGGCACGGTAATTTCGCCGAATACGTTCCCCTGGCGCTGCTGCTGATGGCGGTGATGGAGCTTTCCCGGTTCTCGAATTATGTGTTGCACGCGCTGGGAATTGCGCTTCTGGTGTCGCGGCTGCTTCACGGCTATGCGCTGTCGTTCACGCAGAAATTCAGGTTCGGGCGGGTGTGGGGTGCGGGGCTGACTTTTGCGGTACTCGCCGTCGAGGCGGCCTGCTGCATTTATTGGGGCGTAAAGATGCAT
The DNA here is from genome assembly GCA_025357235.1 of Betaproteobacteria bacterium. Lineage (GTDB taxonomy): Bacteria > Pseudomonadota > Gammaproteobacteria > Burkholderiales > JACQAP01 > JACQAP01. Next base: position 6,334 of record JANXPQ010000570.1, on the reverse strand, counting down.
CTGGTGTAGTAGGAGCACGGCAATAATTCAGGACCCCCAGTTTGCAGTTCGTCCAGCACCATCCAGCAGGACAATCAATTCGTAACCGTGCTCCACGACAATGCTTTTCTGCACGATGCGGCCAGCGCCGCTGTTGCGGAGGTGCGAGAGGGTGGCGCGTCGGCGAAGAAGGTGTCGGGCGCGTACTAGAAAGCCGCGGGACAATCCCCGGTCTTTCTTTCATCCTCGCAGGAACTTGGCCCGTGCCGTAATGTTCTGACTTTCAGACTGCGGCCGGACCTGCTGCGCGAGGATCTCCATGACCACTTTGTCTGTGAATGGCAACACCGTGACGGTTAAATCCGAGCCGGATACGCCGTTGCTGTGGGTGCTGCGCGACGAACTCAAACTCACCGGGACGAAATACGGATGCGGCGTCGCCCAGTGCGGAGCCTGCACGGTGCACCTCGACGGGCTTCCGCGGCGCTCCTGTGTCGCGCCGGTCGGCCAGCTCGAGGGTGGCGAGGTGACGACGATCGAGGGATTGTCGAACAGGCAGATCAAGGCGCTGCAGGAAGCCTGGGCTGCGCTCGATGTTCCGCAATGCGGCTATTGCCAGTCCGGCCAGCTCATGACCGCAGCCGCGCTGCTCGCGGAAATCCCCAAGCCGACCGATGCCGACATCGACGCCGCCATGGCAGGCAATGTCTGCCGCTGCGCCACCTACGTGCGCATCCGTGCGGCAATCCATCTTGCCGCCGATACGATGGAAGGATGATGCGATGCGTTTCGTAAACCATCTTTCCGGTTCCCTCGATGGCCCGGTGTCGCGCCGTACCTTCGTGCGCGGACTGGGTGGCCTCGGCGCAGGGCTGATCATCGGCGTGAAACTCGGCGTCGCAGGCGATGCGCAGCATTCGGGCGCCGGCGCGGTCATGCGCAGCGACAACGCGGCGGAAACGATCGATGCCACCGGCTTCATCAGGATCGGCAACGACGATACCGTCACCGTGATGATCAAACACCTGGAGATGGGGCAGGGACCTTATACCGGGCTGTGCACGCTGGTCGCCGAAGAACTCGATGCCGACTGGGCGCAGATGCGCGCGCAGGGGGCACCGGCGAATGCCGTGCTGTACAAGAATCTCGCATTCGGCATGCAGGGTACCGGCGGCTCGACGGCCATTGCCAATTCCTACGAGCAAATGCGCAAGGCCGGCGCGACGGTCCGCGCGATGCTGGTCGCTGCCGCGGCGCAAAGCTGGGGCGCGCCCGCATCGGGAATTTCCGTGGCAAGGGGTGTCATCCGCCACGAAGCATCCGGCAGGCAGGCGCGCTTCGCCGAAATGGCGGACCAGGCAGCCAGAATGACACCGCCGCGGGATGTGAAGCTGAAGGATCCGTCCAAATTCAATTTGATCGGCACCAAGGTAGCCAAGCTGGACACGCAAGAAAAATCGGACGGCAGCGCGATCTATACGATCGACGTCGATCCGCCGGAAATGCTGACGGTGGTGATCGCGCACCCGCCGCGCTTCGGCGCGAAGGCGGCGAAGGTCGACGACAGTGCGGCGCGCAAGGTGCGCGGCGTGACGGATGTCAAAGTCATCCCGCACGGGGTCGCGGTGTACGCCGATGGCTTCTGGGCAGCGAAGAAGGCGCGCGATGCGCTGAAGATCGAATGGGACGATGCAGGTGCGGAGATGCGAAGCACGGATCAACTGTTCGCCGAGTACCGCAAACAGTCGCAGCTTCCGGGCAGGAAGGCGGCAGAACGCGGCGACGTGCAAGGCGCGCTCGGCAGGGCGACGAAGATGCTGCAGGCCGAGTACATTTTCCCGTATCTTGCGCACGCGCCGATGGAACCGCTCGACTGCGCGATCGAGGCGAAGAACGGCGCATGCGAAGCGTGGTTCGGCTCGCAGCTGCAGACTGTGGATCACAAGACCATCGCCAGGGTGATGGGCCTTGCGCAAGAGAAGGTGACGATCAATACCCTGTTCGCGGGCGGTAGCTTCGGCCGTCGCGCACAGCCTGCCGGCGACCTGGCCGGTGAAGCGGCGGCGGCGCTGAAGGCGCTGGGGCGCGATGCGGCGATCAAGCTGGTATGGACGCGCGAAGACGATATGCGCGGCGGGCGCTACCGCCCGTTCACGCTGCACCGCATGAAGGCCGCACTCGACAAGGGCGGCAATATCATCTCGTGGGACCACGTCGTGGTCAGCCAGTCGATCGTGAAAGGCTCCCCGTTCGATGCCATGATCAAGGACGGCATCGATCCGACCATGGTCGAAGGTGCGGCCGATCTGCCGTACAGGATCCGCAATCTGCGCGTGACGGCGCACGCCATGGACGTCGGCGTGCCGGTGCTGTGGTGGCGTTCGGTCGGCCACACGCATACCGCCTTCGCCACCGAGACCTTCCTCGACGAATTGCTGGTCGGTGCCCGCAAGGATCCGCTGCATGGCAGGCTGGCATTGCTGAAGGACCAGCCGCGCTACACCGGCGTCTTGCAGGCCGTGGGCAGGGCTGCGCGCTGGAACGGCAGCAGATCCGGCAAGGATCGCGCGCGCGGCGTGGCCGTGCACAAATCCTTCGATTCTTATGTGGCGCAGATCGCCGAAGTCTCGCGTGGCCCCGACGGCCTGCCCAAAGTCGAGAAGGTGTGGTGCGCCGTCGACTGCGGCGTCGCCGTGAATCCCGACATCATCAGGGCGCAGATGGAGGGTGGCATTGGTTTCGGGCTGGGCGCGATTCTGTTCGAAGAGATCACGCTCGACCAGGGGCGTGTGGTGCAAAGCAACTTCGATGACTACCGCATGCTGCGCATCCACGAGATGCCGAAGGTCGAAGTCGTCATCGTGAAGTCCGCAGAAAAGCCGACCGGGGTCGGCGAACCGGGCGTCCCGCCGATCGGTCCGGCGGTCGCGAATGCGTGGCGCGCTCTGACTGGAAAAGCCGTTCGGCATCTGCCGTTCACGCCGCAATCGAAAGCACGGACGGCTTAGATGGCGGCGATGAAAACCTTGTTACCGGCCGGCCTGGTTGTGCTGGGACTTGCAGCCGCGGTATTCACCAGTGCATCGCTGCTGGAGGCGAGCGCGGCGCCTGCCGAAAGCAGGATCGAACAGAGCGGGATGGAACTCAGGCCCGCCGCCGATTTCGCCAACATCGCGAATACGCGCGCGCGTTCGATAGCGTTGTTCCAGGAGGCCGGAAGGGTGATCACGAGTCCGCGCTGCCTGAACTGCCATCCGGCGACAGAGCGGCCGCTGCAGGGCGACGATATGCATCCGCATGAGCCGCCGGTGAAACGCGGCGCCGGCGGCATGGGCATGCCCGGCATGCGCTGCCTCACTTGCCATGGCGCCGCCAATTTCGATCCCGGCAGGGTGCCGGGCAATCCACGCTGGCTACTCGCGCCGCCGGAAATGGCCTGGGCCGGTAAATCCCTCAAGCAGATCTGCGTGCAGATCAAGGATCCGCACCTCAACGGCGGCAAATCGATGCAGGATCTGATCGAGCACATGGCGCACGATCAACTGGTCGGCTGGGGATGGAATCCCGGCGCCGGCCGCACCCCGGCACCCGGTACGCAGGAGGAATTCGGAAATCTCATCCAGGCCTGGGCGGATGCCGGGGCGCAATGCCCGACGAAGTGACAGAGGAAAGGGGCGAGAGAAAAGAGGAAAGGTAAAAACGCGGTATGAAGAGCAGAGGCCGAGCGGAGGCCACTAACCTTTCAAGTTCCGACCCGCCCTCAGGGTGCCTTTTCTTTCCTTTCCTCTTTGACCTTTCCTCTCGAGGTTTACTTCCACATCACTTCCGTGCCCTTCTCGGCGGCGCGAGTCAGCAGGTCAATCAAGGGGAAGGCCCGTTGTCTCAGTGAAACCAATACGTCCCTGCGGTCCTTGTCATCCGTGTCCGGCGAATCGGTTGCCGCCGCGGGACTTGCCTCCACCGCCGACTTGAGCCGGGCCAATGCAGCGGGGATGTCCTTTGCCAGGATTGCACTCGGCACGGTGCCGCTGTGGCCCATTGCCTTGAGGAGTTGAACGGCGAATTCGCAGTTCATGGTGAAACCGCCTGCTTCGCTGTCGAATTTTACGAGCATGGTGACGATAGGGTAGCCGAGGATGTGGGGAAGTAACGGTTAGTTTGCGAATTGGTGAAAAAGGTTCAATCCGGCGCTTGCCGATCTGCCGGCGCCCGCCCGAGAGGCGCCCGGCGGTGATTTAGGCCATCGGAATACCGGTTTATAGGGTAAATTACGCACCCGAGCGGATCTCATTTCGGGAGTCAAAGTCAGTGGCGTCACCGCAGGAAATCGATCCTATTCTGGACGGTGTGCCGGGATTGTTCCGGGTCTTTCCGGAAATACTTCATTCCCTGCTCACTGACAACCCTGCCGGTACGGCGCTCGCGGCCCTGCTGGGCGCAATGCTCGCCGGCCTGATTGTCAGCCTCGCCTATCGCAAATCCCGTGCTGCCGAGTTGCGCGGCACGGCGCGGTCCACCGCTTCCAACGCCGAAGTTTCCAAGCTCGCGGAAGAACAATACCGAACCCTGTTCCAGAGCAACCCGGTTGCGACTTTCATCTGCGATACGCGCAAGTGGCGGATCCTCGAGGTCAACGAAGCCGCGGCGCGCGAGTATGGATATGCCCGCGACGAGCTGCTCAAAATGACGCTCCCCGAGTTGGGATTGCCGGAAGATGCGGAGCGTCTGACCGAGACGCTGATGGGCCTGGGACCGACTTCGGGGGAAATCGGCACCTGGCGCCACAGGCGCAAGGACGGCGTGGCGATCGAAGCCGAGATGGTTTCCTTCCGCATGCAGTTCGCCAGGCAGCAGGTGCGCGTCGTCATTGCCAGGGACGTTACCCGTCGCAAGCACACGCATGAGGCGATGTGGCGGGACCTCGAACGGTTGGGATTTGCTTCGAAAGCGACCAATGATGCGTTGCTCGACTGGGACCTCACCAACGACCAGTTGTGGCGCAGCGACAACTACGCGCAGGTGTTCCGAAACGGCGCAGACGACGCCGGACTCAACATGGCGTCCTGGTTCGAGCACATCCATCCGGACGACCGCGCGCGGGTGCAGGAGCAGCTTCTCGGCACGATCAAATCCACGTTGAACCAGTGGAGCGACGAGTTCAGGCTCACGCGCGACGGACAGAAGGTCACGCATGTGTTTGCGCGCGGTCACGTGATCCGCGCCGAAGACGGCTCGGCGATCAGGATGACCGGCGTGCTGCAGGACATCACCGAGCGCAAGGAGCAGGAAGAGCGCACCCGCTTCCTCGCCGACCACGATGAACTCACCGAATTGCCGAACCGCAGCCTGTTCCGTCAGGCGCTCAACAAGGCGCTGCAGCGCGCCGAGCGCAGCGGCAAGATGCTGTCGGTCCTGTTCTTCGACCTCGACCGTTTCAAGAACATCAACGACAGCCTGGGCCACGACGCGGGCGACGAGGTTTTGCGCGCAGTGGCCGAGCGGCTGACTGCTTGCGTGCGCAAGATCGACGTGGTCGCGCGCTTCGGTGGCGATGAGTTCGCGGTGCTGACCGAAGGGCTGACCGCCGAGGACCAGGCCAGCACGGTGGCGCGCAAGATACTGGAAGCGCTGTCCAAGCCGATGATCCTGGCGGGACGGCAATATCGTCCCGCGGCCAGCATCGGCATCAGCACCTATCCGACCGACGGCCGCGACGTGCAATCGCTGCTCAAGAACGCGGATATCGCCATGTATCGCGCCAAGGAAGAAGGCCGCGGCACTTTCCAGTTCTATTCGGAAATGCTCAATACGCATTCCGTGCAGCGCCTGGAGTTCGAATCGAACCTGAGCAGCGCGCTGAACAATCACGAGTTCGTGCTGTATTACCAGCCGAAGGTCGATCTCGCAAGCGGACGGGTCACCGGCCTGGAGGCCCTGATCCGCTGGATTAGCCCGCAATTCGGTTTCGTGTCGCCGGGAGATTTTATCTCCATCGCGGAGGAGACCGGCCTGATCGTGCCGATGGGCCGCTGGGTTGCGCAGACCGCCTGTGTGCAGAATCGAGCGTGGCAGAAAGGCGGCCTTCCGCAGTTGCGTATCGCCATCAACATTTCCGCCCGGCAGATGTCGGACAAGGGCCTGGTGGAATTCCTTTCCGAAACCGTCAGGAAAACCGGCCTGACGGTCGAGTCGCTCGAACTGGAAATCACCGAAAGCGCGGTGATGAGCAACCAGGAGCACGCGGAAAAAGTGCTGAACGAACTCAAGGGCCTGGGATTCCACCTGACGATGGACGACTTCGGTACCGGTTACTCCTCGCTGGCTTACCTGAAGCGCTTCCCTTTCGATAGCGTGA
>JANXPQ010000556.1 GCA_025357235.1 Betaproteobacteria bacterium | reverse complement strand
ACCAATTTGTTGCTTGGCGCTGCGCCGGGAAGCTTCCTCCGGTCCAGGCGCGGCCGCCGCTTCCTGATACAGTGATAAATGGAGGGGATCCATGGCAACGCGCAAGCAATTCACCAATGAGTTCGATCTCGAAGTGATTCGTCTGATCGAGTAGTCGGGTACATAACGCCGTGGAAATTGAAAGAGTGCGAGGCTGGGTGGATAGAGCGACGCGGGTCGTCGTGCTCACCGGCGCCGGCATCTCGACCGAATCGGGCATTCCGGATTTTCGCGGCCCGCAGGGCGTATGGACGAAAAACCCCCAGGCCGAGAAGCTCTCCAACATCCACTACTACATGGCTGACCCGGAGGTGCGCAAGGCCTCCTGGAAGGCACGCCTCGAACACCCCGCGTGGAACGCGAAACCCAACGCCGGTCACTTCGCGCTTGCTGAACTGGAGAAGCGCGGCAAGCTGCATGCGCTGATCACGCAGAACATCGACGAGTTCCACCAGATGGCCGGCAACTCGCCGGACAAAGTGCTCGAGGTCCACGGCACCGTACGCAAAGTGGTTTGCATGGCTTGCGGCATGACCGCGCCGATGCAGAAGGCGCTGGATCGCGTGCGCGCCGGCGAGGAAGATCCGCCGTGCCGCGACTGCGGCGGCATCCTGAAGAGCGCCACCATCTCCTTTGGCCAGCAGCTGGTACCCGAATTGATCGAGCGCGCAATGCGCGCGGCCGGCGAGGCCGATCTGTTTTTCACGGTCGGCACCAGCCTGCAGGTTTATCCCATTGCCGGTGCGGTGGAGTTGGCGAATGGTGCCGGCGCGAAGATCGTGATCCTGAATGCAGAACCGACGCCCTTCGATGAGATCGCCGACGCGGTGTTCCGCGAACCCATCGGTGCATTGCTGCCGAAGCTGCTGCAGCCCTGAGCTCTGCCCGCCGACGCAGGCAGTGGTCATGGTTGTGACCACCCCATATGTCGGTCCGTATTGAATGTCGCCAACGGGCCAGAAGGAGACGGTCGCGTATCTCCCCCGATGCGGACTATCAGAGAATCTGTTTTCCGCGTACTGAACGTCCCGCGAAACTGGGTGCCCTCAATGGACATTGAGTCAGCGTCCACCCGTTTGAAAGGCACAAGGAGCGTCGCACACTTGGCAATGATACGGAGCTAAGCCACGCTCAGGGCTTGCGGAATCGCAGCGCGAACCGGTCGCTAGTGCCACGGCGATCGCCAGCGGCGCGCGGCGAATCGTTCCAATCTCGAGTGTCGTTGCTATTGCGCAGGAAATCGGCTTCCGCGTCGAGCACGAACCCCGCGGCCTGCACTTCCTCCTTGACGACATCTTCCTCAATCCGGTGAAACGTATCGGTCACATTCGTACCGTCTCCCGATCGCGCGCTGTGATCGACGATCAAGAAAATGCCACCTGGCTTGAGAGCAACGAACACAGCCTTGTTCATGGCCTCGCGATTCACCCCTAGCCAAACTGTATCGTGATAGAAAAGGACCATGGTGACCGCGTCAAGCGGACCAATGTTGTCTGGAAACGGATCATCGAATTCGCGATCCAGACGAACGACGCCATTCATAATCGGTTTCGCGAGCCGTGCGCTCCAGGGCTTTTCCAGAAACTTGTCCAGCAATAACTTGGAGTTTTGTCCGTAGACGACGCCTTGGCTGCCGACCGCTCGCTGAAGCAACTCCGTGGTATAGCCGCCGCCTGCACCCAAGTCGGCGACAGCCCAGCCAGGTTGTATGCCCAGAAAGGCGAGCAGCTCGGCCGGTTTGCGGCCCGCGTCAAGGGCACGATCTTCGGGGCTGCGGTCTGGCGCTGTGACAACTGCGTTCGCCAGTGTCAAGGAATCCTGACTGACCGCGCTATTGGAGTGGCCGGCGGTTCCAAGCAACAAAGCTAGCAGCGACAGGTAGATTATTTTCATCTAGTTCTCCATTTGGTTCAGATCAACTTGGGATCGACCCTTACGACGATCGCGCCGCAATTGTACGCCGCTGGTTAGAATCTCAATCGCCGGTCAGTCGCAATATCTAGACTGATCAAAGTACGAATTTGGAATATATTCGAGCGGCGCAGGAATGGCTGGGACCGTGAGACGTTTGTAGGACTGAAAACGGCCAGGAGCGGACCTCCATATCCTCTGGACACAGGCCAGCGGACTGGCGCAGAGGGTGGGGCGATTTCTTCTCCCCATTTTCGGAGTGTCGTTTGCGATGCACCCTCGCAAGAATATAAGGTGAATGAAGTTCACACACAGGCCAACATTGCTCCCGCCGCCATCATGTGCAAAGCTGCTTGGCAAGGACCCTACGAGCTAAAATTTGCAAGATCGCCGTTCACAGGGAGAAGAAGTTAATGCAACCATGCTCCAGATCCTTCATTTCGAGCCAGAGCCGCTGGTTCGCTGCGGGAGCGCTGCTTCTTGCACTTTCTGCCCAAGCTGCGGACCCAGACCCGCTGTCTCGGTGTACGGCAATTCCAGATCGAGAGCAAAGATGGCGCTGTTAC
>JANXPQ010000541.1 GCA_025357235.1 Betaproteobacteria bacterium | reverse complement strand
GTACCACTTCATGGCCTGCACGGGATCGGCGGCCACGCCCTTGCCATCTTCATAGAGATAGCCGAGCAAATACTGCGCGTAGGTGCTGCCATTTTCGGCGGGCACTTTGTACCACTTCGCCGCCTCCGCATAATCCTGCGTGACGCCCTTGCCGAAGAAATACAGCGCGCCGAAGCTTTCCATCGCTTCCGCCACGCCGGCGTCGGCGGCCTGCCTGTACCACTTCGCCGCTTCGTTGCCGTCGGCGGCCACGCCTTTGCCATCCTCATATAAATAGCCGAGCATGTACTTCGACTGCGCATCGCCGCCATCCGCAGCTTTGCGGAACCACTTCGCGGCTTCGGCGTAATCCTGTGCAACGCCTTTGCCCTGATAGTAGGCCCACGCGAGACTCGGATACGCAGAGGCCTCGTTCTGCGCCGCAGCTTTCTGGAACCACTTCACCCCCTCGGCCTCATCCTGCGCAACGCCCTTGCCCGAGTAATAGAGGAAGGCGAGGCTCGCCTGCGCTCGCGCGTCATTCTGCTCGGCGGCTTTCTTGTACCACTCGGCCGCCTTGGCGAAATCCTGTTGCACGCCGCGGCCCTGGTCGTACATCCAGCCCATCAGGTATTGCGGATAGGCACGGCCTTGTTCGGCGACATTCACATACCACTTCGCCGCTTCCGCGTAATCCTGCTGGACGCCACGGCCGAAGAACAATATCGAGGCGAGACTTTCCTGGGCGTCGGCATTGCCCTGCTCGGCCGCCTTGCGAAACCACTGGGCGGCCTGGGCCTGATCTTGTGCAACACCCTTGCCCTGGTCATACATATAGCCGAGCAGGTACTGCGGATAGACCTTGCCCTGTTTCGCTGCCATGGCGTACCACTTCGCGGCTTCTGCGTAATCCAGCGCAACGCCCTTGCCGAAAAAATACAGGCCGCCCAGCGTCTCCTGGGCTTCGACCTGGCCTTTGTCGGCCGATTGCTTGTACCACTTGATCCCTTCGGCGAAATCCTGCACCACGCCGCGGCCGTTGTAGTAGCTCTCGCCGAGATAGAACATGGCGAGCGCGTCGCCTTGCTGGGCAGACTTGCGGAATTCCTCGACGGCGGCCTTGAAGTTGCCGGCGGTGTAGGCATCGTAGCCCTTGCGCGTGTCGGCAGCCGCGCCGGCGCAAACAGCCAGCAGCGACACGAGGATCAGGATCCTGCGCATTTTTATTCTCCTCCGATAGGGTCATCGTCGCGATTGCCGCGTGAGAGCAGGCGATATCGCGCGTTCCGGTCCAGCCGGCTGATTAGGCTGCGTAAGTGTAAACCGATTTCTGCCGCTGCCGGATGGCGCCTTGACAGGCAGGGGGACGGCACCTATTCTCGCCCCCGCCCTCATAATAACGATCTGACTTTTCGTTTCAGCTCCTATGACCGAAGCCCTGCTCTACCTCGCCTCCGCCTTCTGGATCGGCGCCGTCCACGCCGCCACGCCGGGTCATGGCAAGACGATTGCCGCTGCTTACATCGTCGGCGCGCGAGGCAGGCCCGTCGATGCGGTGATCCTGGGAATATTCGTCACGCTGTCGCACACCAGCGGCATCGTGCTGGTGGGCATACTCGCCTCGATCGGCATGCCAGGCATGGTGCCGCAGCGCATCGAAGCCTGGCTGGCACTGATCACGGGCGTGCTGGTGATTTTCATCGGCCTGTGGACACTGTGGACGCAAAGAGAACTGATAATGCAACTGCAAGGCGTGCCGCCGGCGCCCGCCCCCGGCCATTCACACGATCACGCCGCAATGCACTTTCGGCCGCCCACACAAGATCACGATCATGGACATGGTGCCCATCCTCACCACGATCACGCGGACGGTTCCGCGCACGATCATTCGCACGACCACGCCCATGACGCGCATCACGCCCACGACCATCATGAGCATGGTGACGAAGAAGCGGGCTACCACAGCCACGGCTGGGGATTCAAGCATACGCACGACCTGAAACTCGCTACGACGAACCGTCCGGGCTTGTGGGTATTGATCGGGCTTGGCGTGGCCGGCGGTTTGCTGCCCGACCCGGCCGCGCTCGCCATCCTGCTCAATGCGCTCGCGCAGGGAAAAGTCATGCTCGGATTGGGAACCGTGGTGGTGTTCAGCGTCGGCTTCGCCATGACGCTGGTCATCGTCGGCGTCGTCGCTGCGAAAGTCGGACAGAGAATTCTGGACTGGCTCGCCGGTCCCTGGGCAATGCGGTTGCAGGTGGGCACGTCGCTGCTGATCGTCGTCGTCGGCGCGATCCTTTCTTTTGGCGCCTGGCGCACGCTGAGTTCCCTCACGTAGGTGAGAGAACTCAGCAGTGACTGGTGAATAGTAATTGGTGATTGGTGTCTCCAGCGTTAAGTCTTATTGCTAATTACCAATCACCAGTCACCAATCACTATCTCTTCGCAGCGCTCGCTTTCAACATCCCGACGAAGCCGCTGATATCGGCGTACCAGACGTTACCCGTCTTGTCGATCGCAACGGTATAAGGACGGGCATCCTTGCGCGGTAACTCGACGATCCTGAACTGGCCGTCGCGCAGGCGGCCGAGGGCGTGACCGCGCAGCATTCCGAACCATACCGATCCATCCTGCGCTGCTGCTATGCCGGACAGCCCCGACCATTCGCCGGGCACGGTGAATTCGGAAAATTTTCCGTCGCTGAATTTCGCGATCTTGTTGCTGCGGAATTCGACGACCCAGACGTTGCCGTTGTTATCCGCCGCCACGTCGCTGGGCGAACTTCCCGGTGTCGGAATTTCGTATTCGGCGATCTCCTGCCCAGGAACGATTTTGACCAGCTGGTTCCCGCTCTGCAGCGTGCCCCAGACGTTGCCTTTCGCGTCGACCGTGACGCCATAGGGGCCGCCGCGCACCGATTTCGGTACGTTGCGGGTCAGCACGCCGTCCTTGAGCCTGGTGAATCCATACGCCGTGCTTTCTGCGAACCAGACCGCTCCATCCGGTGCAATGGCGAGACGACCCAGGCGCGAGATCGGCGTCCCCAGCGGGAAGGATTTTATTTCTCCGCTCGGCACGATGCGCGAGATGAGGACTTCGGTCGGATCGGTGAACCATGCGGCGCCGTCCGCGTCCACGGCGAGGCCGACCGGTTCGACGCTTTTCTTCATTTTCGGCAGACGCTGAATTTTACCGTCGCGGATCATTCCGACCGCATCCGCAAAGCCGATGGTGAACCAGATCGTATTGTCGGGTCCCGCCGCGACCGTGGTCGGAATGTCATTCGCAACCGTCATCGGATATTCCACGAAATCGCCTGCCGACCCGGTGCTGCCGCGCATATGCCAGAAAAATGCCGCAGCGATCACTAGAGCGAGCGCAACGACGATCAATATGAGGTTGCGCCTGGAAGCCAATTTGGATTTCATCGTACGTTTTTCCCTTCAGCGGAGACGGGGTGCGACTTCAGCGTCACGATAACGACGCAACAGCCAGCGGGTGAACAAAATACCGATAACGACCATGAGCAACAGGAAGGCCAGCCCCCCCGCGAGGCTGAGCGGATCGAGTTGCGCAAGCAACGAACCGCCCTGCTCGGCGCGCCGCCACATCTCGCCGTAAGGAGTCAACGAAAAGCCGGCATAGAGCGTAGCCGCATCGCGCGGATCGCGCAGCAGCAGGCCGGATTCGAGGTGCACGGGCAGCGTGCTTTCGACCTGGGTCCAGTTCTGTCCGCCGTCGGTGCTGCGCAACACGCCGCGATGCGTGCTCAGCACCAGCGTCTTTGCGTCATCGGATGCGGCGAGTCCGCGCACCATGGTACCGGGGTCCGGCAGCGGCCGGCCATACGCCGTCCACTTCACGCCCGCATCGTCGCTCATGAATATCTGGGCGTTCGCAGCTGCCCAAAGGCGTCCCGCCTTCTGTACATCCGCCGCTAGCGTGTCGACATGCCCGGTGGGCAGACCGGCCGCGCGCGTCTGCCAGGTACGCGCGCCGTCGCTGCTCATCCAGATGCTGCCGTCGATCACCGCATAGATGTTTTCCGAGGGACCCGGCGTGACTATCAGCGCGCTCACCGCGGACTCGGGCAATACGCCATCGGCTGCGCGCGCCCATGAGCGCCCGCGATCGTCGCTGAAGAAAAGGCCGCGTGCACCGGCAAGATAAACACGATTGGCCGCAGCGGAACTACGCACGAATGCGTGCGCAGGTGCCGCGCCACCCGGCGCGAGCGCATCCTGCCAGACGGCGCCATCGTTGGTGTAGAAAATTCGCGTGCCACTCGAAGCGAGCGCGCCTTTGCCGTCCGTATCGAAAGCCACCGCGAATACGGCACCGGGCATAGTCGCCGCCGCCTCGGTCACCCAATCGCGGCCGCCGTTCTTGGTGCGCAGCAGGCGCGAGTCGGTTCCGTACAAGAGGTGGGCGGGATCCTGCGGATTGATCGCGATGCCAAGCGCTCCACCGATGAACAGCCCCGCATCGGCCGGGAACCAGTTGGCGCCGAAATCACGCGTGCGAAACACGCCGCCCCACGCGCTGGGGTCGTGCGCATTCGCCGGCAAGGCAAAGCCCGCGGCGAGCAACAGCATCAGAATGGAGGAAATACGAGCGAACACGGCTGACCGTTCAAAGACCTGCTGATAAAAAATGCGAGGAGCCGAACCCGGCTCCTCGCATCGAAGTGTACTACCTTCAGTCAGACAATTACTTCTTGCGCGACTTTTCTCCGGGTGCCAGCGCGATTTCCGCCAGACGGCCGCCGTTCATCCCCACCCAGGAATTCTTGGTGAGCGGATAGCCATCGGTGTAGGAAAGCGGCTCGTGAGCGCACACGCAGTTCTGATATCCGCCGGTGATCTTGTAGCACTGCTCATAGGCGAGGAACTGCTGCACGGTATCGGTCTGTTGCGGATTGGCGATCTGCCAGTCGCGAATGCCTTCCCACGACGAGTAAGCATCGCTGCCGAACACGAGCTTGCCGATCGAGGTCGGGACTTCCAGCAACTGCGAACCAGCCGTGTGGGCGCGGAAAGCCGGGTGGATTTTCACGCCGGGCAGCACTTCCATCTCGCCGTCAACGATCACTGCCTTACCCTTGAGCACCTTGCCATAGATCGAGTCCATGGTCTTGGACGGATAACCGCAGGCCGGAGTACGGGCGCAACCACCGGGGGAGTCGTTCACTGCACGGATGCGGGGGTGCGGATAGTTCAACGCCCACTCGATACCCTTCAGCTCTTCCCTTTGGATATACAGCACGGCGTTCGGGAACTCATCCAGGCTGCCTGCGTGATCCCAGTGGCCATGCCCGACGATAACCTTGCTTACGTCCTTGGCGTCGAAACCAAGCTGGGCAATCTGCTTGGACAGCGGCGACCAGTGGTCCGTGCCCGTCATCTTGTGGTACTCGGTCTGGTTCCAGCCGTTGTCGAACAGGATGAGTTCGTTCCCGCACTTGATCACGCCGACGTTGACAGGCAGATCGACCGTGTTGATGTTGTTGCTCTTGCTGGTGCTGCCCGGCACGAATGCACGGTCGGGCATAAACGCGCCGAACGGAACGCCCATGAACCGGCTGTTTTCAACCAGCCAGACGGAACACACGTCGGCGGCCTGGGCTACAGGAGCCGCCAGCGCCGATGCAGCCAGACTCGCTGCGATCACTGCTTTTTTTAGACTGTTCTTCATTTTCTAACCCCTCCTTGACGATTGGACTGCCTGTTTACAACTCCTTGATTTCGCTTTGCCGGCCACGCACACACCATCACTGCAAAATCGTTGCCGATCAGTTCGGCTTGAACTCCCCGGGCCACAGCGTCTCGCCGACCTTGAGTGTCAGACCCGACGCTTTCTCCGACATCGTTTGCGCTTCGACCAGATGCGCATCGCGACCATCTGCGGCGACCTTGACCATGGTCACGGAGGCTTCGCGATAGAGTTTGATGGCTTCGAGATATTCGTCGTGCAATTCCCGCATCGATGCCGGCGGTTGCAATTTGTTCAGCGCCGAAGCGGCGGACTCGAACATCGGCGTAAGCGGTGCGACGCGCTCCTTTACCGCTCCACGTTTGATGTCGCCCATCTTGTATGCCAGCCCCGCGAAAGTCATTTTCACCGCGTCTTGTTTCACTTGCGCATGTATCGGCCACAGGGCGCGCGCATAGGCTTCTTCCTCAGCCGTTACTGCGGGACGCTCGACGTGAGTGGTTTCTGTGCTGGCCGCGACTTGCTGCGGCTTTGGTTTCGCCGTTTCGCGAAATGCCGCCACTGCCATCAGCGCAATCAGTCCAACGACCAGGGCGCCGACACCAAAACCCTTAACCGCTGCGATCCGGGCCGTACGCTGCGACCCGCTCACCTCTGTTTGCATCGCGGAAATTTAATCCTGTAATGATGGAGCGTCAATGCTGCGCCGCACTAGTTAACTCTTACGATTTAATGACTTGTCTTACTGCGGCGTCCACTTCGGACTATCGCCGAACAGGCCGTCTACGTAGCCGATGTAATAAATCAAAAACAATCCAAAACCGAGCGATAGCAATCCCGATGCCACGCGCAGGTAGGCATTGAAACGCGGAAACCGCCCCATGGAATACGCAAAGGGCGCCGCGATGGCCACGGTGATGAGCATCATCCCCGCGACGGTGCCCACGCCGAACAGGAACAGATACAACATTCCCCACCACGGATTCTCGATGGCGGTCAGCACCAGCAGAGCTACGGCCGCAGAGCCGGCCAGCCCGTGCACGATGCCGACCACCAGGGGACGCGCCATCTGATACAAGCCGATATCGCCCAGCTTGCGGTCGAGCCACGCCTGCGGCGTCTGCTCCTCGTTATGCCCATGCGCGCCTTGCTCGTGTCCATGCACATGGCTATGTGCGTAGTCGCCGTGGGCATGGGTATGTCCGTGGATAGGCGAGCCCGGTGCGACATTGTCGCGTATCCACTGGTTAAGACCGGTCAGGTTCAGAAAACCGAGCAGCACCAGCATTACGCCGACCGCGAACTCCATCGCGAGCCCGATTCTCGGCGGGATCGTGATGGTGAACAGAATGATTACGCCGCCGACCAGCGTCACCGTGAGCGTATGCCCCAGGCCCCAGAGCGCGCCGACCATGGCGGCGCTGCGCATCGAGCGCTGCCGGCTCACGATCGTGGAGATGGCAATCACGTGGTCGGCATCGGTGGCGTGGCGCACGCCAAGGA
>JANXPQ010000470.1 GCA_025357235.1 Betaproteobacteria bacterium | reverse complement strand
GAGCAGTTCCTGCAGAAATTCCCCGGCACCGTGGTCGCGGTGACCCATGATCGCTACTTTCTCGACAACGCGGCCGAATGGATTCTCGAACTCGACCGCGGCCGCGGCATTCCGTGGAAAGGCAATTACAGTTCCTGGCTGGAGCAGAAGGAACAACGCCTCGAGGTCGAAGCCAAGCAGGAGTCGGCGCGCATCAAGGCGATGCAGAAGGAACTCGAGTGGGTGCGTTCCAACCCCAAGGCGCGCCAGGCCAAGAGCAAGGCGCGCATCGCGCGTTTCGAGGAATTGTCGTCCCACGAGCACCAGAAGCAAAATGAAACCCAGGAAATCTTTATCCCGGTGGCCGAGCGCCTGGGCGACAGCGTCATCGAGTTCAAGGAAGTGTCGAAGGGGTATGGCGACCGCCTGCTGATCGACAAGCTTTCCTTCAGCGTCCCCCCGGGCGCGATCGTGGGCATCATCGGTCCGAACGGCGCCGGCAAATCGACGCTGTTCCGCATGATCACCGGCAAGGAAAAGCCCGACAGCGGCGAGATCGTCATCGGTTCCACCGTGCAGCTGGCGTTCGTCGACCAGAGCCGCGACGCGCTGGAGAACAAGAAGACCGTGTGGGAAGCGATTTCCCACGGCCAGGACATCCTCACCGTCGGCAAGTTCGAGATGCCTTCGCGCGCGTACGCGGGGCGATTCAACTTCAAGGGCGCCGACCAGCAGAAAGTGGTCGGCAATCTGTCCGGCGGAGAGCGCGGGCGGCTGCACCTGGCGACCACGCTGATCTCCGGCGGCAACGTGTTGCTGCTCGACGAACCGTCCAACGATCTCGACGTGGAAACGCTGCGCGCACTGGAAGACGCATTGCTGGAGTTCGCCGGGTCCGTGCTGGTGATCTCGCACGACCGCTGGTTCCTCGACCGCATCGCCACGCACATCCTCTCCTGCGAAGGCGACTCCCAGTGGACGTTCTTTCCCGGCAATTACCAGGAATACGAGGCCGACAAGAAGAAGCGCCTCGGCGAAGAAGGCGCCAAGCCCAAGCGCATCCGCTTCAAGCCGCTGAAGTAGCGCAATCTCCCGGCGCGCACGCGCCGGCAGTATGCCGGATGGCTAGGATTTTCCGGGGTTGTGTGCAAAGATGCGCAGCGACCCGGTCATGTGCCGTTGAAGGGGGGGCGACGCCATGTGGTTCATCGGACTGTTGATCGGACTTTTGCTCGGCAGCGCCTTCGGTTTCGGCGAAGGAACGCTTTGGGGCGGCATGCTGGGCGCGCTGGCCGGCGCCGTGTTTTCCTTTTTCAGTAAGCAATCCCGCGCATCGGCAATCGAACCGCGGCTCGCTTCTCTCGAAGCCGACGTTGCCTACCTAAGACGGCAACTGTCGCAACTGAGCCGGCCCGCATCTACAGAGACTGAAAAGCCGGAATCCGTGTTTGCGCCGGCGGCGAGGGAAGTCGCCCCCGAGATCGAACCGGAAGCGATCGCGCCGATCGCCGCCGTCCACACCCCTGTCGAGTCCCCCGAAGCCGCCCAGGTTCATGAGTCCACAGCGTCGCCGCCCGCCGAATCCTGGCCCATCAACCGCGCATGGGAATGGCTGACCGGCGGCAACGAGCTGGTGAGAGTCGGCGTGGTGGTGCTGTTCTTCGGTGTCGCGTTCCTTCTCAAATATGCCTATGAACATTCCCACGTTCCGATCGAAGTCAGGCTGATCGGCGTTGCGCTGGGCGCCGCGGTGATGCTCGTGATCGGCTGGCGCTTGCGCGCAAGCAAGCCGGTTTACGCGCTGGCGATGCAGGGCGGGGGCGTGGGGCTGCTCTATCTGACCGTGTTCGGTGCTTTCCGTCTGTTCGACCTCATTCCGGGTGAAGCGGCATTCCTTCTGCTGGCTGCCATCGCCGTGTTCTCGGCGGTGCTCGCGGCTTTGCAGAACGCGCTGTCGCTCGCCGTACTCGGCGTTTCCGGCGGGTTCCTCGCGCCCGTGCTCACCTCGACCGGCGGGGGCAGCCATGTGATGCTGTTCAGCTATTACGCGGTGCTCAACGCCGGCGTTCTCGGCATTGCGCTCTACAAGGCGTGGCGGCCGCTCAATGTGCTCGGATTCGTCTTCACCTTCGGCATCGGCGCCGTCTGGGGCGCGCGCTTCTATCGCCCGGACCTGCTGGAGAGCACCGAACCATTCCTGCTGCTGTTCTTCCTGCAGTACGTCGCGATCGCGGTGATGTTCGCCTTGAGGCAGGCGCCGCAATTCAAAAACTACGTCGACAGCACCATCGTGTTCGGCACGCCGCTGGTGGCATTCGGACTGCAGACCCGGCTCGTGCACGACATCGAATACGGCGCCGCATGGAGCGCGGTCGGCGCTTCCGCGCTCTATCTCCTGCTCGCGGGCGTTCTATACCGTCGCCACGCCGAATCGCTGCGCATGCTGGTCGAAGCCTTCCTCGCGCTGGGCGTGATATTCGCCACGCTGGCAATCCCGCTCGCGTTCGACGGACGCTGGACGTCGGCGGCCTGGGCGCTCGAGGGCGCGGCGGCCTACTGGGTGGGGGCGCGTCAGGCAAGGAAACTGCCGCGCGCATTCGGATTGCTCATGCAGTTCGCCGCCGGTGTCGCCTTCATCGTCGACGCCGGGCGCGGATTCGGCGACCTGCCGGTGCTCAACAGCTACTGCCTGGGATGCGTCTTCATCGCGGGCGCCGCGCTGTTTTCCAACAGGACCATCGAGAAATACGCCGAGAAGGTCGGTCACTTTGCCATGCAGGTGGCGATCGTCGTTTTTCTATGGGGCCTGGCCTGGTGGACGTTCGGCGGCTTGCACGAAATTCGCGTACAGGTGCCTCGCGAAGAACAACTGAACGCGACGCTGCTCTTCTTCGCAGGCACTTGCGCGGCGTTCAGCGCGCTGTGGCGGCGCGGCTGGTGGATCGCGCGTTTCCCCGCCCTGGCCTTTGCACCCCTCATGCTGGTCATGCTCGGCGCGATCGTGCTCGAGTATCCGCATCAGCATCCGCTCACCGGCTTCGGCCTGCTGGCCTGGGTCGTCGCGTTTGTTTTCCACCTGCGCATCCTGCGGCGGCACGACGAGAGCAACGCCGGCTACCTGGCTTTCGCGCATGCCGCCGGGGTCTGGGCATTCGCGGCAATCGGCGCCTGGGAACTCGGTTGGCAGATCGATCGCGTAGTGGAAGGACGGCACGTATGGCCGCTGATCGCATGGGCGCTGGTGCCCGGTGCAATGCTCGCGGCGCTCGCGCTGAGAGGAGATCGTCTGGCGTGGCCGGTGATGCGTCATCAGCGCGCCTATCTGTGGCTCGGCGCTGCTCCGCTCGTGGCCTTTCTGCTGGTCTGGACCTTGTATGCGAATTTTACCAACGACGGCAATCCCGAACCTTTGCCTTATCTGCCGCTGCTCAATCCGCTCGACATTGCGCAGTTGCTGGCGCTTGCCTGCCTCGTCACGTGGTGGAGGGCATTGCATGGCTACGGCATCAAGGTCGCCGATGAGTTGCCTGTCGCATTGCCGCGGGTATTGCTCGGCGCTACGGCATTCATTTTTCTCAACGGCGTCCTGCTGCGCACGCTGCATCACTGGGCCGGGATTCCCTATGCGCTGGATGCGATGCTGCGCTCGGACCTGGCGCAGACTTCGCTCTCTATTTTCTGGACGGTGCTGGCGCTGGTGGCCATGGTGGTCGCGACGCGTCGCGGGCTGCGCGTGCTCTGGGTCTGCGGCGCTGGCCTGATGGTGGTGGTCGTCGCGAAACTCTTCTTCGTCGAGCTGGCGAAAGTCGGCGGCGTGGAGCGCATCGTTTCCTTCATCGCCGTCGGCATCCTGATGCTGGTGATCGGTTATCTGGCGCCGCTTCCCCCGGGCAAGGCGCAGGACCGATGAAATACCTGTTGCCAGCCATCCTCGCGATCGCAAGCCTTGCGGCAACGGCGGCCGAACCGGTCGAGGAGTTCGCCTTTGCGGTGCCGATCGAAGGCCTGGGCAGCGACGCGCTTTACCGCGTGACGATTCCGCAATCGGCCTATGAATCGGCGGCGTTCGCCGACCTGCGCGACCTGCGGATATTCAACGGCGGCGGCGAATCGGTCCCGTACGCCTTTCGATCCGTCGAGCGCGTCGTGCAGAGGCCGGCGCCGATCGACCTCGCGTTCTTTGCTCTGCGCGGTCCGGGGGACGTCCGCGCCGATCAGCTCGATCTGAGTTTCGACAAGGCCGGGGGCAAGGTCAGCGTCAGGCTGGACACACGCGGCGCGAAGACTGCACAGCAGGTGTTGCTCGGCTACCTGATCGATGCTTCGGCATTGAAGACACCTCTGGCCGGCGTGGAGTTTGACTGGAACGCGCCGCAGATCGAGCAACTGGCCCCCGCGCGACTGGAAGCCGGCGACGATCTGAAGCACTGGACCACGCTGGCCACCGACGTGCCGCTGGGTGCTCTGTCTCATGCCGGTCAGCGCCTGGAACGCAAGGCCATCGAGTACGCAAGCCATCGGGCGAAGTATCTGCGGCTGATCTGGACGGACGCCTCGCGGGCCATCGAACTGAAAGCCGTGCGCGGATTGTCGCCCGAGCAAACCGCGCAGCAAGAGCGCGCGTGGAAGGAAATCGTCGCGACGCCGGACGCCGGCAAGCCCGGCGACTATCTTGTCGACACCGGCGGCCGGTACCCGCTCGACCGTCTCGCCTTGCGATTGCCACAAGAGAACACGGTCGCGCCGGTTCAGCTTTTCTCGAGGGACAAGCCTGGGGACAAGTGGATACCGGTAACGCGTGCGGTCGTATATCGCCTGCGGCAAGGCGGCGCGGAACTCGTCAGCCCCGACGTTGCGATTGCGGCGAACACGCATCGCTACTGGTTGTTTCGCGTGGACCCGGCGGCGGGCGGCATCGGTTCGGGACCGCTGGGCGTGAGGCTGGGATGGACGCCGCGGGAGATCGTTTTCGCCGCGCGCGGCAACGGGCCGTTCCGTCTCGCGTATGGCAACGCCAAAGCCTCCGCCAGTGCGCTGTCCATCGAAACCCTGGTGCCGGGTTGGCGCACCGATCAGGAACCGAAAATGCCGGCGGCCTCAACCGGCGCTGCGCAGACGCTGGCCGGTGAAGGAGCCGCGCGACAGCGCACCGACCTGAAGAAATGGGGCTTGTGGGCCGCCCTGCTGGCGGCCGTGGCCCTGCTTGCCTGGATGGCGTGGAAGTTGTCGGTGCAGATGCAAAAGCCGGGTGGACAATGACCGGTGCTCGAGCGCGCATTCGCTTCACGCCGCTGAAGTAGCCAGCCTCAGGGCCCGCGCTTTAGGAAAACAGGCCCGTCGGGCCTGTTTGTTTTTCATCGGGCGCGGAAATCCGCTTCAGAACGTGTAGGCAAGTCCGATCGAGACTACCGGATAAAACCGGTACTTGTGCATGTCGTCGTCGAGCTTGTCCTGCTCCGCGGCAACGTCGCTCTGGATTTGCGCGCAGGTCGATGCGGAGGTCGTCGCCGAGCAAGTGGCGGACAGGTTCGAGCGCGCGGAACCCTGGAACAACACGCCGAGGTCGGCAGCCAACGAAAACCCCTTGCCGACCGGGCGGCCATACCCCAGGCCGAAATAGGGTGCGGCCTTCCTGAAATCGACCTTGCCGTTCAGCGAATCGATGCTGGATGAACTGTACGTGGTGCCGTTGATCGTGTAGGTGCCGCCCGGGGAAGGTTTGCCGTCCAGCGTGAGCTTGTTGCCGTTGTACATGGCGCCCGCGCTCAGGCGGAAATTGTTGGAGAACGGAAACCAGTCGAACAGCAGCTGGCCCGACTCCAGTTTCAGTTTGGCGTCATAGTCGATGGACTGATAGGTATCGGTCCTGTCGTACTTCAGCCCGTTGGCGGAGATGCGAAACCCCAGCGTTTCCGTGAATGCATGCGCCAGTTCGATACCGCCGCCGAGCGTTCCGACCCGCAGTCCAATGCTGGTATCCGCGAGGGATGCGGGGGAAGCGAGAATCACCCAAATCGCTGCCATTGCCGAAACCAGATTGTTCCTCTTCATGAAAAACCTCCGTTTGCTTTTCGTTGGTGCGTTTTGACGTCCGGTGCCCGGGCATGCGTTTACTTGAAAATGCCGTATTCAGCGGAAAATGTCCGCCCATTCTGACATAAGGGCCTCCTGCGGTGGGATGCCTCCGGCATAGGAAAGGCGTTCGCCGACTATTCGGGCCCGGCTCCTCCGTGGCCGGCGGCGGGCGATAAATCACCCTTTCCACTGGACTTGCCTCTGCTTTGGCGCCGCACCGCAAATCTTTACGCCTTCTTTACGTGGCGCTTCCTAATATGTCCATTGTCGCTTTCGTGGCCCTGAGCATCGGGTCCGTGCATGGCCGTGAAAAAATGAAGAGGAGACAGTGATGAACTGGATTTGCGTGTTGAGCGGTGTACTCGCGGCCGGTGTTGGCACATGCAATATCTGAGCGAGGCAGCCGATCTGCGTCAATCCGCCCGCGGTGGCCAATCGACGATGAACCCGCTAGCTCAGCTGCTTTCTCCCGAGGACATCCTGCTTGATGTGGATGCCGCAAGCAAGAAGCGCGTATTCGAGGAAGTCGGGCGGCTCTTCGAGCGGCGCCATGGCCTTGCGCAAGGGCAGGTGGTCGATAGCCTATCAGCGCGGGAAAAGCTGGGCTCGACAGGATTGGGACATGGGGTCGCGATTCCACATGCGCGCGTCAAAGGCCTGCCCAAGGCCATGGCCGCGATTGTGCGCACCCGCTTGCCGATTCCATTTGATGCTCCCGACGGCAAGCCCGTGTCGGATATGGTGGTGCTTCTGGTGCCAGAGCAGGCGACAGAAGAGCACTTGCAGATCCTGGCCTGGATTGCGCAGGCGTTCGCCGACAGGCAATTTCGGCAAAGGCTGCGGATGTGCGTCGACGCAGCCGGCGTAAGTCGCTTGTTTGCCGATTGGCCGCAATCCTGATTCGCTCGAAAGTGTCTTCCAGCCCGATCTCCCCGTCGCAGAAGGCGCAAATCCTGGCGGAGGCGCTGCCTTACATCCGCGGTTTCCACGGCAAGACCTTCGTCATCAAATATGGCGGCAACGCGATGACGGATCAATCGCTCAAGGACGGCTTCGGGCGCGACGTCGCAATGCTGCAACTGGTCGGAATGAATCCGATCGTGGTGCACGGAGGCGGGCCGCAAATCACGGATCTGCTGGAAAAGATGGGGGTGCAAAGCGAGTTCCGCCGCGGCATGCGCGTCACCGACGAAAAGACCATGAACGTAGTCGAAATGGTGGTCGGCGAACTCAATCAGGAAATCGTCGGCCTCATCAACCAGAATGGCGGCAAAGCGGTGGGCTTGAGCGGCCAGGATGGGCACTTCATCCACGCCAGGAAAATGGTGTTACCGCCTCTCGAAGGTGAAACGGAAGAGACCGATCTCGGACTGGTGGGCGACATCGAGCGAATCGATACCGAACTCATCAACCTGCTGCACACGAAAGGCTTCATTCCGGTCGTGATGCCTATCGGGGTGGGATCCGAAGGTGAGGCCTACAACATCAATGCCGATGTTGTCGCCGGCAAGCTGGCCGAAGCCCTCAAAGCGGAAAAGCTGATCTTGATGACGAACACGCCAGGAGTCCTCGATAAGCACGGAACTCTGGTCACCGGGCTCACGGCAAGCGAAATCGAAGCGCTCTTCTCCGATGGCACGATTCACGGCGGGATGCTGCCGAAACTCGGGGCAGCGTTGCACGCCGTCAAGCACGGTGCCAAGTCCGCTCACGTCATCGACGGCCGCGTGCCCAACGCGCTGCTACTCGAAGTGCTGACCAGCGAAGGGGTCGGGACGATGATCCGTTCCGACGAAGGACCGCACTTTCTTGCCGACACCAGACGCTACCTTGCGGGGTCGGTGACTGAATAGGAGAGGCCACCAATGACCGGTCTGTCTGTTCAATGCCGGCAATCCAGCCTGTTTCATATCGTCCGGACCGGTCTGTTCACCCGTTGGCCGAACAGGCGCTGGATTGCGGCAGAGTCGGTTGCGGCTTCCAATCGATTGCGAAATTCCCTCTCGGAAAACATCTCCGATACGGTTGCCAGAATCCGCAGATGTTCCTCATTGGCATGCTCGGGAACAAGGATCATGAAGAAGACCGAAACCGGCTGACGATCCAGCGCGCCAAACGGTATCGGCGCCGATGCGCGCGCGAAGAATACGACCGGTTTGGCGATGCCGGGAATACGGGCGTGCGGGATCGCAATGCCATGCCCGATTCCTGTGGAACCTATCTGCTCGCGTCGCCATAACGCCCGAAAGACCAATTCTTCATCAAGATGGTGGCGACGGGCGGCAAGCGACGCAATCTCTTCGCATGCGCCTTTGGCGCCGGTGGCCGTGATTCCGACAACGACGTCCTCTGTAGAGAGAAAACCTCCGACGATGTTCATGTATCACCTGTCCGTCAATGAAGCCGTTGGATTGCGCCAACCCGCGTGCTAGGAGAGTCAATCTATTCCCCCGGCAGTCGAGATGGCGTAAATGTTTGGCAGCCGGGCATAAAGAATATGTAAATGGGGTACGCGTGCCTGTAATCTCGAAACGTACCGATCAAGTCCGCCCCAGCATGGATGGAACGATCGGCAGGATTGCCAGGCTCTCTGCAGTTTGCAGTACGCGATGAATGTGAGGTGAAAGCGAGGTTGTTGCGAGCGTCGGGATCCTCTCCTTTCGATATTGTCTACCGGCACCGCCGGCGGGCTGGTGCGACAACCTGATCCGCGGCTCCGGGCTTGAGAGTTTCACTCGGCCATACAGCCGTCGCAAAACACCGGGTCTGCATCTTCTTTGTCCGGTGAGTCAATGTAGGCGCGTTATTCCAATGGCTTTACAGTCTGCTTAGCCTTGTACCGCGAATCTTTACACCTTCTTTACGCGGCGCTTCCTAATATGACACCCGGAGATTCACTCGGCGGCAATGACCGGACTTGATTCTTGTCAAGCTATTCGGGGTCAAAGGCGCCCAAGCTGAATCGAACTTTCTGTGCGAGGTGAACATGGACATTCTCTACATCGGACTGATGGCGGCTTTCGTGGCCCTGAGCATCGCGCTTGTGCACGGCTGCGACAAATTGATGAGGAGACCGCGATGAACTGGGTTTATATCCTGAGCGGCGTGCTTGCGGCCGCCATCTTGATCTATCTCTTCATTGCGCTTCTTTGGCCGGAGAAATTCTGATGACTGCCAACGGCTATCTGCAGCTTGCTTTCTACGTCGTCGTGCTGATCGCGCTGGCGAAGCCGCTCGGCACCTACATGGCGCGCATCTACGAAGGCCAACCGGCGGTGCTCAACCGCATTGGCGCGCCGGTCGAGAACCTGATCTACCGCGTGTGCGGCGTGAACCCCGCGCAGGATATGCGCTGGACGCAGTACGCCGTGGCGGCACTCATCTTCAACGTGCTGGGCTTTTTTGCCGTCTATGCGCTGCAACGGCTTCAGCTGTCCCTCCCGCTCAACCCGCAGGCGTTGGCCGCCGTGTCGCCCGATTCATCGTTCAACACCGCCATCAGTTTCATCACCAATACCAACTGGCAGGGTTACGGCGGCGAGTCGACGATGAGCTATCTCACCCAGATGCTGGGCCTCACGGTGCAGAACTTCGTGTCCGCGGCGACTGGCATGGCGGTGCTCGTCGCGCTGATCCGCGGTTTCGCGCGCCAGAACGCCGAGGCGATCGGCAACTTCTGGGTCGATCTGACCCGCGGCACGCTCTATATCCTGTTGCCGCTGGCATTTGTGCTCGCGCTCGTTCTGGTGTGGCAGGGCATGCCGCAGACCTTTTCGGCTTATCCGACGGTGCCGCTGGTCGAGTCGGTCGAGTACGACAATCCCAAGCTCGACGCCGCCGGCCAGGCGATCAAGGACGACAAGGGCAATCCGGTCACCGAGAAAG
>JANXPQ010000445.1 GCA_025357235.1 Betaproteobacteria bacterium | reverse complement strand
TATTCCTCGCTGGCTTACCTCAAGCGCTTTCCGTTCGACAGCGTGAAGATCGATCAGTCCTTCGTGCGCGGCATTCCGGAGAGCAAGGACGATGAGGCGATCGTCGAGGCGATTATCGCCATGGCGCACAGCCTGCAACTCGAAGTGGTGGCCGAAGGCGTGGAAACGAAGGAACAGTACGATTTCCTGCGCACGCACGGCTGCGACCAGATCCAGGGTTATTACTTCAGCAAGCCGATCCCGGCCAACGAAATCGTCAAACTGCTTTACAAGACCATGACCCGCGATGGTGGCACCGCCATCCCCGTCGGGGAAGCCAAGCCGATGGCCATGGAGGTCGATGCTGCCGCGCAAGCTGCTCCGGTGGCGGGCGAGGGAACCGGCATTGCCGGTTAGAAACAGCGAAAAGGTCAAAGGGGAAAGCGAAAAGTAGAAACAAAACCAAATGCGAGAGCAAGTGGAAACGAATTCGACAGCGTGACGGATAATGCGGTTTCACACTTTCCCCTTTTACCTTTAACCTTTTAACTCGCTTCAGTCTTTCTCAGTGGCAATTTCGCAAGACCAACCCCTCCACCTCCTGAACACCGTCTTCGGTTATCCCGCGTTCCGCGGCGCGCAGCGCGAGATCGTCGAGCATGTAGTCGCAGGTGGCGATGCACTGGTGCTGATGCCGACCGGCGGGGGCAAGTCGCTGTGCTACCAGTTGCCGGCACTGCTGCGCGACGGCACCGCGCTGGTAATCTCCCCGCTGATTGCGTTGATGCAGGACCAGGTGGCGGCGCTGCGGCAACTGGGCGTTCGCGCAGCGTTCCTCAATTCCACGCTGGATGCCCGCGAAGTGGCGGCGGCAGAACGCGCGTTGCGCGAAGGCGCGCTCGATCTGCTCTACGTCGCGCCAGAACGGCTGGTGATGCCGCGCATGCTGGAGTTGCTGGAACATTCCCGCATCGCGCTGTTCGCGATCGACGAGGCCCATTGCGTTTCGCAATGGGGACATGATTTCCGTCCGGAGTACCTGCAACTGTCGCTGCTGCACGAGCGCTTTCCTGAAGTGCCGCGCATCGCTTTGACCGCGACCGCAGATCTGCAGACGCGCGTGGAAATCAGGCAACGCCTGGCGCTCGAGGGGGCGCGCGAATTCGTCTCCAGCTTCGACCGGCCGAACATCCGCTACACCATCGTCGACAAACAGGACGCGCGCCAGCAATTGCTGCGCTTCATCCGCGAGGCGCACGCAGGCGAGGCGGGTATCGTCTATTGCCTCTCGCGCAAGAAAGTGGACGAAACGGCAGCCTGGCTGATAGAACAAAAGGTGTCGGCACTGCCGTACCACGCAGGCATGGACGCGGCAATGCGGACGGATAATCAGGCGCGGTTCCAGCGCGAGGAGGGCATCGTCATGGTGGCCACGATCGCGTTCGGCATGGGTATCGACAAGCCGGATGTGCGCTTCGTCGCCCACCTCGATCTGCCGAAGAGCATCGAAGGCTACTACCAGGAGACCGGCCGGGCCGGACGGGACGGAGAGGCCGCCGATGCCTGGATGACCTACGGGCTGGGTGACGTCGTGCAGCAGCGCCGCATGATCGACCAGTCCGAAGGCAGCGAGGAATACCGCCGTGTCTCGTTCGCGAAACTGGAAGCGTTGCTGGGTCTGTGCGAAACGGCCGGCTGCAGGCGCGTGCGTTTGCTCGACTATTTCGGCGAGGCCAGTGCGCCCTGCGGAAATTGCGATAACTGCCTGGAGCCGCCGCAGACCTGGGATGCCACCGATGCCGCCCGCAAGGCGTTGTCGTGCATATTCCGTACCGGGCAGCGTTTCGGTTCACGCCATCTGATCGACGTGTTGCGCGGCCAGGCCACCGACAGGGTTGCGCAATGGCGACACCAGGACCTGAGCGTCTTCGGCATCGGTGCCGACATCGACGAAGCGACCTGGCGCGATGTATTCCGCCAGCTGGTGACGTTGGGTTTCGTGCGCCCCGATCACGCCGCCTTCGGCGCGCTACGCCTGACCGAGACCAGCCGGCCGGTATTGAAAGGCGAACAGCGCATCGACATGCGCCGGCTTGCCCTGCGCAAGGGAAAATCCGCGACGGTTCGCCGCAAGGCCAGTGCCGACGGGATGTCCGCCGCGGACGCAATGTTGCTGGAACGACTCAGAACGTGGCGCAGCGAACAGGCGCGCGAACAATCGGTTCCGGCTTATGTGATCTTCCACGACGCAACCCTGTCGGCGATCGCTGCCGCCCATCCGCGCGACATCGACGACCTGTCCACGATTCACGGTATTGGCGCAAAGAAGCTTGAACGCTACGGCCAGGCCCTGATGTCCCTGCTGCGCGATTGACCGGCAGAACGAGTGCCTGTCGTTCCAAGTAATATCCCACCACTAGCCACTAGCCACCGGCCACTAACCACTTGTCCATGATTGACGATCCGCATTCGCTGGCGCAACCGTCCTCCAAGAAAGAGTTGTTTATTGCTTTCACCCTGCTCGCGCTGCAAGGCTTTGGCGGCGTCCTCGCGGTCGCGCAGCGGGTCTTGTGCGAGCAGAAGCGCTGGCTGACACGGGAACAGTTCGTCGAGATACTTGCAGTCGCACAGATTCTGCCGGGTCCCAACGTCTGCAATGTGGCGTTGATGATCGGCGACCGTTTCTTCGGCTGGCGCGGCGCCTCTGCCGCCTTGGCCGGCATGATGGCGGTGCCGTTGGTCATCGTGCTGTCCCTTACGGCGCTGTATGTGCAGTTCTCGATGAACCCGGCGGTATCCGGTGCGCTTCGCGGAATGGGCGCCGTCTCCGCCGGGCTGATCGTCGGCACCGGCCTCAAACTCGTCGGCGCGCTGCGTGCCAACCCGATGCAAGCGCCGGTGAGCGGCGCATTTCTCGTGGCGGCGTTTGCGGCCGTCGCGCTGCTGCGCTGGCCGTTGGTGTGGGTCATTCTGACCCTTGGCGTGATGGCTTGCGGCCATGCCTGGATGCGGCTCAAGCCCCGCATGGCGGCGCTGGAGCCGCCATGAACAGCGCAATGTCGACCGAACTCATCACGCTGTTCGGCCATTTCCTGCTGTTATCGCTGCTGTCCATCGGTGGCGCCATTACCGTCGCGCCCGACATGCATCGCGTGATGGTCAATCAGATGGGATTGCTCAGCGATGCGCAGTTCAACGCGTCGATCGCCATTGCGCAGGCTTCGCCCGGACCGAATGTATTGTTCGTCGCGGTGATGGGTTATCAGGCAGCAGGTCTGGCCGGCGCGGCCGCGACCCTGTTCGGCATCATGCTGCCGTCGACGACGCTGGCGCTTGCCGCGGCACGCTGGGGCCACGCGCGGCGCGAGTGGCGGGCGGTCCAGGCATTCAAGGCGGGCATGGCGCCGATCGTGATTGGATTGCTGTTCGCGACCGGCTGGATCCTGAGCGCACAGATGCCGGGGTGGCATCACATATTGCTGACGATCGCGGCGGCGATCCTGGTGTGGCGAACGCGCGTGCATCTGCTGTTACTCGTGGCAGCGGGGGCGGTGTGCGGGGGGATGGGCTGGGTGTGAAAACCAGGTGAAAGGGAAAAGGTAAAAGAGGAAAGAGGAAAGACAAGGTCACTCCGGCTGTCGGCGCATTTTGGTTATTTGCCTTTAACCTTTCCTTCCTCTCATCTCTGACAAATCCGGAGGATTTTATGCAATACAAACTTTATTACTGGCCCTCGATCCAGGGCCGCGGTGAATTCGTGCGGCTGGCGCGGGAGGAAGCGGGGGCCGACTATGTCGACGTGGCCCGCCGTTCCGGTCGCGGCATGGGCGTGCCGGCGCTGGAGAAATTCCTCGACGACGAAAAGCTTGGCTCTGCGCCGTATGCGCCGCCTTTCCTGAAGGCCGGAAAACTCATCATCGGCCAAACCGCGAACATCCTGCTCTACCTGGGGCCGCGCCACGGCCTGACGCCGCGAAGCGAGGCGGGGCGGATCTGGGTCAATCAGTTGCAGCTTACGATCGCCGACTTCGTGACGGAAATCCACGACACGCATCATCCGATCGGAGGCTCACTCTACTACCATCAGCAGAAAGCCGAAGCGCGCCGGCGCGCAAAGAACTTCCGCACTGAGCGCATGCCAAAGTTCCTGGGTTATTTCGAACAGGTGCTGGCGGGCGGCAAGGGCCGGCGTTACATGGCGGGCAATACGCTGTCGTATGCCGACCTTTCGGTGTTCCAGCTGATCGCCGGACTGCGCTACGCGTTTCCGAAAACCATGAAGAAGCAGGAACCGGATTATCCCGGCCTGGTCGATCTGCACTACCGCATTGCCGCGCGCCCGAAGATCGCTGCTTACCTGGCTTCGAAGCGGCGCCTTGCGTTCAACGAGTACGGCATCTTCCGTCACTACCCGGAACTGGACGGCTGAGGCGACGCCACTGGACGAAGTGTATGATTGCCGGCACGAGGAGGAACATCAGATGACCGATAAAGCCAGAAAACTCAAATCCGTCGAAGCCCGGAGCGTGCGTTCCCGTGTCAGCCCCGAAGAATGGGAAGTGCGTTGCGAGCTTGCGGCGGCCTACCAACTGGCAGCGCAGTTCCGCTGGACCGACCTGATATTCACGCATTTCACGGCGCGCGTGCCGGGTTCGCCGCACATCCTGATCAATCCGTACGGACTCATGTTCGACGAAATCACCGCGTCGAGCATCGTCAAGATCGACCACGAAGGCAATGTCATCGACGATATCACCGGGCTGGACATCAACTACGCGGGCTTCGTTATCCATGGCTGCGTGCATGAAGCCCGGCCGGAAATCAATTGCGTCATCCATACGCATACGCGCGCCGGGGTCGCGGTGTCGGTGCAGAAGCACGGACTGCTGCCGTTGAGCCAGCATGCGCTGCGCACCTACGGCATGCTGACTTACCACGACTACGAAGGCATCGCGCTCGAACTCGACGAGCGCAGCCGCATGGCCGCCGACCTCGGCAAGACTTCGAAGGCGATGATTCTGCGCAACCACGGATTGCTTACCCTGGGCGATTCGGTCGGCGAGGCGTTCGAGCTGATGTACTACCTCGATACCGCCTGCCAGATCCAGATCGATGCGCTGGCCGGCGGCCGTGTCGAGGCTGGCCTGATCGACGAGCAAACCGCGCAGAAGGGATTCGAGCAGTTCAAGGGTCCGGGCGGCGCCGAAGTGAACAAGGCCTGGGAAGCGTTGCTGCGCATGCTCGACCGCAAGGGTGTGAACTACAGAAACTAGGAACGCGGGCCGAGGTTCGAGGTACGAGTAGAGGCTTGGGGCATTGAGTCTCTCATGCTTTTAGCCGCCCTTGAACCTCGGCCCTGATGCCTCGGTCCAATCGAACATCACAATGACCGACCATTCTCTATCCGGCCTCGCTCCGGAATTCCTCTGGACGATTGTCATCGTCTCGGCGGCGATCCTGGCCAATATCGCGATCACCGCGGTTTTGCGCGGCCGCAGCTGGCTGTCCCGCGAAACCAAGCTGCGCGCGGCGGTGTTCTGGCGCAATTTCTCGCTGCTGATCGCCCTGATCGCACTGATCTTCACCTGGCAGGCGGAATTGCGTGCCGCCGCATTGTCGCTGGCCGCATTGAGCGTCGCCGTGGTGCTGGTCGGCAAGGAAATGTTCACCTCCGTGCTCGGCTACATCCATCGCACCACGTCCGGAAGCTTCGGTTTCGGCGACGTCATCGAAATCAACAACATCAAGGGCGAAGTCATCGACCAGACACTGTTGTCGACGACGGTGCTGGAAATGAGCGAGGAACACCTGTTTACCGGCAAGGTGGTCCAATTCCCGAACAGTTTCTACATTACCCACGCAATGAAAAATCATTCGCGACTCGGGGACTACCAGCTCGGCATGGTCATCATTCCGCTGGCTGCCGGCGGCGACATCGAGGCGGCACAGCGCGTTCTCGCCGAGGTCGCAATTTCGGTATGTTCGGAATATGTGGCACCCGCGCATGCGGCGCTGCGCGAACTGGAAGGCGAGCAGTTCATCGTGATGCCGTCGGCGGAACCGCGCGTCAGCATCAGGCTGGGTGATGGCGGAAGGGCGACCTTGTTGCTGCGCTTTCCCTGTCCTGCCAGCCAGCGCACCCGCACGGAACAGGAATTGCTGACGAAATATCTTGCCGGGATGCGTTCGGCCAACCCGGCCTGATGCGGCTTCTGCCCGATCGATGAGCGCAACC
This sequence comes from Betaproteobacteria bacterium, assembly GCA_025357235.1. Classification (GTDB taxonomy): domain Bacteria; phylum Pseudomonadota; class Gammaproteobacteria; order Burkholderiales; family JACQAP01; genus JACQAP01. Next base: position 4,562 of record JANXPQ010000445.1, on the reverse strand, counting down.
GCATCGCGCCGGCGCGTGATCTGCGTGGGGCATGCGGCGCTCGACCGCATATTTTCCGTGGAGTCCTGGCCGGCCGGCAGCGGCAAGATTGCAGCACTTCGCTTCGAGGAAAGCGGCGGCGGCATGGCGGCGAACGCGGCTGCCGCCGTCGCGCGCCTCGGCGGTGAAGCCGTGTTCTGGGGGCCGACCGGCGACGACGCGATCGCAACCGCCATCCATGCGCAATTCGTCGCCGACGGCGTGGATGCCGCTTGCCTGCGACGCTTCGCAGGCTGCACCTCTTCTCATTCCGCGGTACTCGTGGACGAGCGCGGCGAACGCCTGGTGGTGGGATTGCGCGGCAGCGCGCTCCAGGCACCGGCCGACTGGTTGCCGCTCGAGCAGATCGGTTCGGCTGGCGCCTTGCTCGCCGATGTGCGCTGGCCGGAAGGGGCGCGGCGCGATTGCAGGCGGCGCGCAGTGCCCGCGTTCCGGCAATCCTCGACGCGGAGATTGCCACGGCGGACATCCTCGAGATCCTCGCGCAGGCGGCCGATCACATTATTTTTTCCCAGCGCGGACTGGAAGCTTTTGCCGGCAGCGATACCGAGGGAGGATTGCGCAGCGCGCTTGGGAGCGGAGCCCGGCTAGCGGCGGTGACGCAAGGCGAGGCGGGCGTGCTCTGGATCGAATCGGCCACGCCGCGCGAAGTGCGGCGTTGTCCCGCGTTTGCCGTCGACACGGTCGATACGCTCGCGGCGGGCGACGTATTTCACGGCGCGTATGCGCTGGCGTTGGCGCAAGGGTCGCGCATCGGCGATGCGATGCGGTTTGCGGCGGCGGCCGCTGCAATCAAGTGCGGCCGTCCTGGCGGCAGGAGCGGGGCCCCGACCCGTCACGAGGTCGACGCCTTGCTGGCGAGCAGCGGATAATACCGGCCTGGCTACCGATATCCCGGATCGCCCGGCAGCGGCGCGCGGCGCGGCCTGAACTCGCGCTTGAGCTTGAGCATCCATTGCGCCGATGCGGGGGCATTGTCCTTCACTTCGATCTGCTGCGTAGTCGATTCTTCCGTGGCGTCGAGCCGCGGATGCCATACGCGTATCCGGTACGTGCCCGCGGGCAGGTCCTTCAGTCCGATCCGACCCTGCGCAGCGGTCTTGCCGAAAAACGGCGCATCGGTGACGTAGAGGTAGCCGATCATCCAGTCATGGATGTTGCACCCGAGCTTGACCACGCCCGCCTTGTCGAACAGCACGGGTATAGCCGGCGTGCCGCTGTAGAGCGGCAACTCGAACTTCTTGGCGGGAGAAAAGGAATAGACGTGATGGCGTATGTTGTCCTTGTTGGGGAACCTGACATACGTACCGACGCGGATCGCCTGCACATACGGCACGAATTCCTTGTCGATCTGGTCCTCGACAGTTGTCCCGGGCTTTGCCGCTTCAAGCCGGCCGTTCGCGGGATAAGCAACGACTACTGCATCCGACAGCGGTTCTCCGCCGCCATCGACCACCAGTGCACGCAATTCGCCGGCCCATGCCGAAGGCGGCAGACCCAGGCAGGCCAGAACCGCGATCAGGTGCACGAGGCGTGTCGCCACTAGCGGCTGTATGAAACGCTCAGGTTGATCATATTCGCCGTGTAGGCGTCGAGTTCTTCGTCGCCGCGGGAGCGGCGATAGGCGTAACCGAGGTTGACGGACGCATGGCGTCCGATGGCATGGCTCCAGTTGGCTGACCATGTAACGGCATCGACATTGATGCGGTACGCGATGAGGTTTGCGCCGAAAACAGGGTCGCGCGCCACGGCGCTTGAATATTCGAGGACTTCGTCGTCCGGGGGCGTCACCGCGGTAACCGTGCCGTGGCGCCTGAAACAGGAGATTGAAAGCGTATCGACCTCGGCCAAGAGATAAGCGGCCTGCACACCGAAAGTCCACCCCGCCACATCGTACGCCGCAGTGGATACACCTGGCAATACCGCAGATTGGAGTCTGTCCGCTTCGTACCTGTCGTAATGCAGGCTCGCGCTCACATCCCAGCGCTCGCCGAAACGCCTTTCCGCCGACAAGCCCGCGTCATATTGCCAGCCGTCGCGAAAGTCGTCGCGATAATCGCGATGCAGTGCGCGCACCGCAAACGCCGACCAGGGTGCCTCCGGTCCAAGGCCGAACTTGTGGCGAAGCTGTGCCTGCGCGCCAACAGCCAGATTGTCCAGGCCCGAATATCGGAAGTAACTGACCGATTCGGCGATCAGGTTCAATCCCAGTCCGGTGTAGTCCCCGAGTTGCTGATGCAGCACGCCCGCCAGGTTCAGCGTTGCAGAGCCGTCGGATTTTCTGTCCGGAGCGTCGATGGCATTGGGAACATTATCGTTGTAGTTGAGCGCGGTGCCCGCGTCGAAGCCCCACTCTGCGCCGATGGCCGGCGCGCTGCAAAGCAGGCAGAAAAGAGCTGCGCACGGCAGGCTTGATTTCATCCGGTATGCGCCGTGCTCGTTCAGACGACGCGCAGATGCTCGGCGCGCTTCGGGCTACGGGCGGTGCCCCACTCGCTGTCGGCGAGCCAGCGTGCGAACCCTTCCGGGGGCAGCGGTTGCGAGATCCAGTAGCCTTGCGCCATATCGCAACCGAGTTCGCGCAGAAGCTTCATGCCCTCCGCAGTTTCGACGCCCTCGGCGACGACCGAGAGCCCGAGGCTATGGCCCAGTTCGATGGTCGATCGCACGATGGCCGCATCCTTCGCCCGTTCCGCCGCATGCGTTACAAAGGCGCGATCCACCTTGAGCTCGTCGCATTGCAAGCGCTGGATGTAGGCGAGCGAGGAATAACCCGCGCCGTAGTCGTCGATGGCGAGGCGCAACCCCTGATCCTTCAGCGCCTTGATTGTTTCCAGCGCGCGCTGGGGATCTTCCATCAGCGCGCTTTCGGTGACCTCGATGGTGATCAGTTCCGGTCCGACTGCATGCTTGCGCAGGGCAGCGGCCAGAATCTGCGGCAGCTCGCGGTCGAGCAGGTCGCGGCTCGACACGTTGATCGAGATTCCCAGCGTAATGCCGCCGGCAACCCAGACACCGCACTGGCGCACGGCCTCCTCGATGACCCAGCGCGTAATCTGCCGGATGATGCCGGTCTGTTCGGCGAACAGGATGAATTCCACCGGCGGGATCATGCCGCGATCGGGATGATTCCAGCGGATCAGGGCCTCGACGCCGACCACTTGCGAACTGCGCAGATCGACCTTGGGCTGGTAGTACAGCGAGAGCTGGCGCTCTGAAATCGCCCTGCGCAGGTCGCTAAGCAGCGAAAGCTGGCCGGCGCCGTAACCGTCGAAGCGCGCTTCGTAGATCGCGATACCCGATTTGTCGCGCTTTGCCGCATACATCGCGATGTCCGCCCTGCGCATCAGCAACCCGGCACCTTCGCCGTGAACGGGGCATTGCGCGATGCCGATGCTCGAGCCGACATCCACGGGTTGTCCGTCGAGGTCGATCGGCTCTTCAAGCACTGTCTGGATCATGCGCCCGACGGCCAGCGCGCGTTTCGCATCGGCACCGGTGAGCAGAATGGCGAATTCGTCGCCGCCCAGCCGGCATACGGTGTCGGCTTCGCGTACCACTTCGCGCAAACGCTTCGCGACTGCCTGCAATACCTTGTTGCCCGCGCTATGGCCGAGGGTGTTGTTGATGAGCTTGAAGCGGTCCAGGTCCATGATCAGCACGGACGTCGGCGCGCCTGAGGAGCGTCCGTCCGCCAGTTCCTGGGCCAGCCGGTTGTTGAACATCATCCGGTTGGGCAGCTCGGTGAGCGTATCCATATAGGCGAGCCGCAGGATTTCCGCCTCCCGGGTGGCAATGCCTTCGAGCATGTGATCGAAATTGTTCGACAGCGCGCCGATCTCGTCGCTGCGCTGGAGCTGCATGCGCGCAGAGTAGTCACCGTCGCGGACGCGCGCGGAAAACCGGGACAATGCCGCGAGCGGCTGCGTGATCCGCCGCGCGAGCACGATGCTGCCGATGATTGCAGCTACGATGCTGGTGGCCATGATGATGGCGAGCATCGACTTCAGGCGCTCGAAGGGTGCGAGGCCCTGGCTCACCGAGAGCTGCAAGGCGATGGTGAGCGGATTGCCGCCTTCCTGGGGCAGCGTGGTTACCAAAGTATCGTAGTCGTTCAGCCTGACCGGCGCGGTGTCGACAAGCGGCTGCACGGACAGATTGCGCAACGATTGCTCGAGTTCGGCCTGCGCCCGCGTCGTCGCAAGAACTTGCCAGTGCCCGTCGGCATTCACCTTGATGAAAGACACATCCAGCGATGTCAGCGTGCGCAGATCTTTCAGGAAGGCGTCATCCACCGAAACCCCCATCGCGACCCATGCGATCGGATCCGGGGCGAGTACCGGGACGACGACCATCTGATACAGCACGTCGTCGATTTGAACGATCGCCGAAGCGCGACCGTGTTCTTCCGCGTTGCGGATCAGGGCAGGCTGCGCAAAAGTGCGCCCGCCTGCGCCGGGATGCAGGAGGGCACGATAGCTCCGTCGGTTTATGTCTGATTGTCCGATTGGCGCCAGCGCCCA
>JANXPQ010000443.1 GCA_025357235.1 Betaproteobacteria bacterium | reverse complement strand
CGGCCGTTTCCGGCGAAGGGCGCATTATACGGATCGAAATCCGTGGGTCAACCCTTTTCGCGGTATTCCATAGCCAAAACAGCTTGATTGGCCACCACGAAACAGGAATTGCGACAAAAAGCCCTCAGGAGATCAGCACCCGCGCGAATTTGCGCTTGCCGACCTGGATGACGAACGGTCCGCCAGCGCTCAATTTAAGGGCCTTGTCGCTGACTTTCTCGCCATCGAGCTTCACCCCGCCCTGCTCGATCATGCGCATCGCCTCCGATGTACTCGCAGTCAGCCCGGCCTGCTTAAGAACCTGATAAAAAAGTATCGCCTCGCCAGCAGCCGAAAGCGTGTACTCGGGCATTTCCTCCGGAACCTGTCCCTCTTTGAATCGCGCCTCAAAATCGGAAAGTGCCTTTTCAGCCGCAGCGCGGTCATGGAACCGCGCCACGATTTCCTGCGCAAGTATGACCTTGATATCGCGCGGGTTGCGCCCCCCCGCCGCTTCCTCCTTCCATTTCCCGATAGTGGCCAGCGATTCGAATGACAAAAGCTCCAGGTAACGCCACATCAGCTCGTCGGATATCGACATCAGCTTGCCGAATATCTGCTCGGGGCTTTCGGTGATGCCTATATAGTTGCCGAGCGATTTGGACATCTTGTTCACGCCGTCGAGGCCCTCGAGCAACGGCATGGTCAGGATGCACTGGGACGGCTGCCCATAGTCTTTCTGCAGTTCGCGGCCAACCAGAAGATTGAATTTCTGGTCGGTACCGCCGAGTTCCAGGTCCGCCTTCAGCGCCACCGAGTCGTATCCCTGCACCAGTGGATACAGAAATTCATGGATGGCGATCGGCTGGCCGCCCTTGTAGCGCTTGCCGAAATCGTCGCGCTCGAGCATGCGCGCCACGTTGTACTTTGCCGCCAGCCGGATCATATCGACCGATGTGAGCTTGTCCATCCAGGTGGAGTTGAATGCGACTTCGGTTTTGGCCGGGTCGAGGATCTTGAAAACCTGCGCCTGATAGGTCTTCGCATTTTCCGCGATCTGCTCGCGCGTCAAAGGCGGCCGCGTGGCGTTTTTGCCGGTCGGGTCGCCGATCAGCCCGGTGAAATCCCCGATCAGAAAAATAACGTGGTGACCAAGATCCTGAAGCTGGCGGAGCTTGTTGATCAGCACCGTATGGCCCAGGTGCAGGTCGGGCGCGGTCGGATCGAACCCCGCCTTTACGCGCAGAGGGCGGCCCTTCCTGAGTTTCTCGACAAATTCCGTCTCGATGATCAGTTCACTGCAGCCCCGCTTTGTAATTTCCAGTTGTTCTTTGATGTCCATGTTTTTGATTGTGTCGATCAGGTTCCGCATGTGCCTTCAGAAGCTGCCGGCTGGAACACTAGTTGCGAGTTCCGGGTAACGTTCAGTGGGGGATTCTGCTAATCTCCGCGCCTAGCAGGCATAACAAGAGTGCATGTCTTTGAACAAATACAAAATTCTAGCGCAAAAGCCGGCACCCGAGACACGATCGTTGTGGCATCGCTGGCCGGTGGTGGTTGCGGTATTGCCGTTTTTCGGCGTTGTTGCCGCGTTTGGTATTGCGCCCGATACCGTTCCGGAACCCATAGAACTGCAGCACGTCGTTGAGGATATCGCCCTTCCGGCGGCCTCCGTTGCAACGTCCGAGGATGTGCAATACTGGCGCGAAGAACGCATCCAGCGCGGCGACACCGTCGCCTCGATTCTGGCAAGACTGAACGTCAATGACGTCGATGCCCTGACTTACTTGCTGCAGGCAAAGGACGTCCGTTCGCTTTATCAGTTGATGCCCGGCCGCACCATTCGTGTCGTAACGACAGAAGAGGGCCGGCTCGAGTCGCTTTCCTACTTGAATACCGACGGCCGCCGGCTGCATGTCATACGCGGCGAATCCGGTTTCTCGTCATCCGAGGAATT
>JANXPQ010000325.1 GCA_025357235.1 Betaproteobacteria bacterium | reverse complement strand
TTCAAGGCGCGCCAGTTCTACTGGCATTGCCCGGCGTGCCATGGTTGGGAAACCTATCCGCCCCGGCGTACCGAGGAAAGGGAATTTGCCGGATGAGCTCGCGCGTGATCATCGCTCTGGACTATGCCGATGCAAAATCCGCAATGACCCTGGTCAGTCGTCTTGAACCGTCGGCATGCAAAGTGAAAATCGGCAAGGAATTGTTCACCGCTGCGGGACCAGTGTTGGTCGAGGCAGTTGCACAACGCGGCTTCGATATTTTCCTCGATCTCAAGTTTCACGATATTCCGAATACCGTGGCGCAGGCCTGCATGGCCGCCGCGCGACTGGGTGTATGGATGATCAATGTTCATGCGCTTGGCGGCCGGGCGATGATGAATGCCGCGCGAGAGGCAATCGAATCCGTTCCGCGCAAACCGCAGTTGATCGCCGTTACCGTGCTGACGAGCATGGCCGGGCCGGATCTGCGCGAGGTAGGAATCGATGCGGAGCCGCTCGTAGAGGTCATGAAACTCGCCGAGCTGGCGGGGGACTGCGGACTCGACGGCGTAGTATGCTCGGCCCATGAGGCTGCCGCGATCCGCGATCGGATCGGCAGCCGCTTTCTGCGCGTAACGCCGGGCATACGTTTGCCAGAAGACGACGCGGGCGATCAGAAACGCGTCATGACACCGCAGATTGCGATTGAATCAGGGGCGAGTTATCTCGTTATAGGCAGGTCGGTTACCCGCGCCGCCGATCCGTTGGCGATGCTGGATCGGATCAACCGGGAGATCGCGGTTCTGGAGACACAAAGGTGAAAATTACCATCATTGGGAGCGGCTATGTCGGATTGGTATCGGGGGCGTGTTTCGCCGATCTTGGCAACGACGTGGTCTGCCTGGACGTCGACGAGAAGAAGATTGCCTTGCTTCGCGCCGGCGGCATTCCCATCTATGAGCCGGGACTGCAGCAGTTGGTCAGTCACAACGTCGCCGCGGGGCGGTTGAGATTTACCACCGATGTCAATGAGAGCGTGGCCCATGGTGCCGTGCAGTTCATCGCGGTGGGGACGCCGTCCGATCAAGACGGTTCTGCGGACATGCGTTACGTCATCGCGGCGGCACGCAGCATCGGCCGCAACATGAACGAATATCGCGTGATCGTGGACAAATCCACGGTTCCGGTCGGCACCTCCGAACGCGTGCGGGCGGCGATAGCCGAGGAACTCAAGAAACGCGGCCTGGACTTGCCGTTCAGCGTGGTGTCGAATCCGGAATTCCTCAAGGAGGGCGCGGCGGTCGATGACTTCATGCGGCCGGACCGCATCGTCATAGGCAGTTCGGACGAGCGCGCGACGCAGATCATGCGCCAGCTCTACACGCCCCTTTCGCGTAATCACGATCGGATTCTGGTGATGGATCCGCGCTCGGCCGAACTGACCAAATATGCCGCGAACGCGATGCTGGCGACACGCATCTCATTTATGAATGAACTGGCCAACCTGGCCGAGAAGCTCGGCGCCAACATCGAATCGGTGCGTCACGGCATTGGCTCCGACCAGCGCATCGGCTATCACTTTCTTTATGCGGGTGTAGGTTATGGCGGTTCTTGTTTTCCCAAAGACATCCAGGCGTTGCAGCACACTGCAGGCGAGTATGGGATGCAGCTGACAATCGTCGATTCCGTGGAGAAGGCCAATCGCACGCAAAAGCAGCGCATCCTGGAAAAAGTGCGAGGGCGCTTCGGCGAGCAACTCGATGGCCGGCATTTCGCAGTCTGGGGCCTGTCGTTCAAGCCGAATACGGACGACATGCGCGAAGCGCCCAGCCGTGTAGTGATCAACGGCTTGCTGGCCCGCGGAGCCAGAATCACCGCCTATGATCCGGTGGCGATGGAGGAGGCAAAAAGTATTTTTGCCAAGGAACCCGGTTTTCGCTTCGCCTCATCCCCGATCGAGGCGCTCGATGGCGCGGATGCGCTGATCATCGTCACGGAATGGAAGGAGTTTCGCAGTCCCGATTTTGACGACATGAAAAAACGCTTGAAGTCGCCGGTAGTCTTCGATGGGCGCAATCTCTACGACCCGGCGATGATGCGCGAAGCGGGAATTGAATATTTTTCCATGGGCAGGCCGCAATGATCGGGCGCGAGAAGGTCAGGTCGGCGAAGCTGCTTGTGGCAGGCGACGTCATGCTCGACCGCTATTGGTTCGGCGATGTCAATCGAATATCGCCCGAGGCTCCGGTGCCGGTGGTCAGAGTGGGGAGAACCGAGGAACGCCTTGGCGGCGCTGCCAATGTGGCGCGCAACGTCGCCGCAATTGGAGCCGGAGCCAGCCTGCTGTCCGTCGTCGGCGAGGACGAAGCGGCCGTCCGCATTCAGGAGTTGCTGAAGGCCGAAGGCATCGACGCGCAGTTGCATCGCGATCCGGCGCTGGCCACTACGATCAAGCTGCGGGTCATCGGCCGCCAGCAGCAACTTTTGCGTATCGACTTCGAGACCGAACCCGGCCAGGAAGTATTGATGTCCAAGCTCGCCGATTTCGAGGCCAGTTTGAAAAATGCCGATCTTGTCATTCTGTCCGACTATGGCAAGGGCGGGCTCAAGCATATCGAGCGCATGATCGAGGCGGCCCGTGCAGCGGGCAAATCCGTTCTGGTCGATCCGAAAGGCGATGACTATTCGCGCTACAAAGGCGCCACGCTGCTCACGCCGAATAAATCCGAATTCCGCGAGGTCGCCGGGCGCTGGAAGAACGAGGATGATCTGACGGAGCGCGCGCAGAAAATGCGCAGCGATCTTGGCCTGGAAGCGCTGCTGATTACCCGCAGCGAAGAGGGCATGACCTTGTACCGCAAGAGCGAGCGCCTCCACGTTCCCGCCGTCGCGCGGGAAGTGTACGATGTCAGCGGTGCGGGGGATACGGTGATTGCCATTCTGGGCGTCATGCTGGCGGCAGGCGCGAGCTTTGCCGAAGCAGTCCAGCTCGCCAACAGGGCGGCCGGCATCGTCGTGGGAAAACTCGGCACTGCAGTGGTTCATCCCGAAGAACTCTTTCCCTGACCCGGCTATGCATATCGTCCTCACCGGCGCAACCGGATTGAGCCATGGCATAACGCGCCTAGGCGCATTGGCCTCCACCGAAACCTGCTGCGGAGCCTGAAAATGTCAATTGTCGTTACTGGAGCAGCAGGCTTTATCGGTTCCAACCTCGTCAGGGCGCTGAATGCGCGCGGGGAGACCAATATCCTCGCCGTCGACAATCTGAGCCGCGCCGACAAGTTCCGCAATCTTGCGGACTGCGAAATTGCGGACTATCTGGACAAGGAACATTTCCGCGCGGCACTGGATGCCGGATCGTTCGATGGAGAAATCACGGTTATCCTGCATCAGGGTGCCTGCTCGGACACCATGCAGACCGACGGCCGCTACATGATGGAAAACAATTTTCGTTATTCATGCGATCTGCTGGCGTATTGCCAGTCCGAATCCGTGCCGCTGATCTATGCTTCTTCCGCATCGGTGTATGGCGCCGGACCGGTGTTCAAGGAAGGACGGGCCAACGAAAAGCCGCTGAATGTCTACGGTTACTCGAAATTCCTGTTCGATCAGATCGTGCGCAGGCGCTGGGAGGACAACAGCGCGCAGGTGGTCGGGTTGCGGTATTTCAATGTCTATGGGCCGCGTGAGGCGCACAAGGCAAGGATGGCCTCGGTCGCGATGCATTGCTTCGATCAGTTTCGTGAAACCGGGAAAGTAAAGCTGTTCGAAGGCAGCGGTGGCTACGCGGAGGGTGAGCAGCGTCGCGATTTCATATCGGTCGACGACGTGGTGAGGGTCAATCTTCACTTCCTCGATAATCCGGCCCGGTCAGGAATATTCAACTGCGGTACCGGCGCTTCGCAGACCTTCAACGAGGTGGCGGCCGCGACCATCAATGCCGTGCGGGCAGCGGAGGGAAAGAATGCGCTGACGCTCTCCGAGCTCAAGGCACAGGGAATGATCGAATACGGACCGTTCCCTTCCGGCCTCAAGGATAAATACCAGAGTTTCACCGAGGCCGACCTCGACGATCTGCGCGGTGCGCAGTATTCGGCGCCGTTTTCCAACGTACAAACCGGTGTCGGGCGTTATGTCGGATGGCTGCTCGCGAACCGCTGATACGTACCGGTAAATTCCTTCGCATGGACCGCGATCCCGTCAGCACTCGCAAAACCCTCGATGATTTCGTGGGCAATACGCCTCTGGTGCGCCTGAAGCGTATTCCAGGCAAGACCAGCAACGTCATCCTGGCGAAACTCGAAGGCAACAATCCCGCTGGATCGGTGAAGGACAGGCCCGCGCTTTCGATGATTCGCCGGGCGGAGGAACGAGGACGGATCAAGCCGGGCGATACGCTGATAGAGGCGACCAGCGGCAATACCGGCATTGCCCTGGCAATGGTTGCCGCGATGCGCGGCTACCGCATGGTCCTGGTCATGCCGGAGCACCTCTCGATCGAGCGTCGTCAAAGCATGGCGGCATTCGGCGCCAAGTTCGTGCTGACGCCGAAAGAAGGCGGAATGGAAAGGGCGCGCGACGTTGCCGAGCGGATGCAGGCGAACGCAGAAGGCCTGATCCTCGACCAGTTCGCCAATCCCGACAATCCGCTCGCCCACTACGAAGGAACGGGACCGGAAATCTGGCGCGATACCCATGGGCAAATCACGCATTTTGTCAGCAGCATGGGGACCACGGGTACCATCATGGGATGTGCGAGGTATTTCAAGGAAAAAAATCCCGCCATCACGATTGTCGGATGTCAGCCCACGGATGGCTCGCAGATCCCGGGCATCCGCAAATGGCCTGAAGCCTATCTGCCGCGCATCTTCGACCGCAAACGCGTCGATCGTGTGGTCGAGATTGCGCAACAGGACGCGGAGGACATGACCCGGCGGCTGGCCCGCGAAGAAGGCATTTTCGCGGGCATCTCCTCGGGCGGTGCGCTATGGGCGGCCGTGCAGATATCCGCCGAAGTCGAAAACGCCACCATCGTCACCATCGTCTGCGACCGTGGCGACCGTTACCTTTCCACTGGAATATTTTCGGCCGAATAAGGGCCCGGTGCGCTGATCGTCAGCGCGATGCCCAGCGCTCCGGCGAGCGCTGCAGGCTGACGAGCAAGGACTCGCGCTTGAGCCGGAATTCTTCTGGCAGGCGATGGTCCAGTTTCGCGAAGAGTTCCTGATGCAAGTCGAGTTCGCGCAACCAGGCCTCCCGCTCCAGCCCGACCAGCTCCGCAAAGCGATCCGCAGTCAGCCCAAGCCCGTCCAACTGCAGATCGTCATGACGCGGCATCCAGCCCAGCGGACTTTCCATCGCGCCGGCCCTGTCTTCGCAGCGATCCATGATCCACTTCAGCACACGCATGTTGTCGCCAAAACCGGGCCACAGGAATTTTCCGTTTGCATCCTTGCGGAACCAGTTCACGCAGAAGATCCGCGGCGGGTGCTCGATGCCGCGCCCAATGGCGAGCCAGTGTTCGAAGTAGTCACCAATGTGATAACCGCAAAACGGCAGCATCGCCATCGGATCACGGCGCACTTCGCCAACCTTCGCGGTAGCGGCCGCCGTGGTTTCGGAACCCAGCGTTGCGGCCATGTAGACCCCGTCAACCCAACTGTAACTCTGGATCACCAGCGGAATCGTCGTGCTGCGCCGGCCGCCGAAAACAAACGCCGAAATCGGTACCCCTTGCGGGTTTTCCCAGTCAGGATCGATGGAAGGACATTGTGCCGCGGGAACGGTAAAGCGCGCGTTCGGATGCGCGGCGGGGCGGCCGCAATCCGGCGTCCAGGCGCGGCCCTGCCAGTCGGTGAGTTGCGCGGGAGGCTGGTCTGTCATGCCCTCCCACCAGACATCGCCGTCGGGGGTCAGGGCCACGTTGGTGAAAATGCAGTTGGCGTGCAACGTCGCCATTGCGTTGGGATTGGATTTCTCGGATGTGCCGGGGGCGACGCCGAAAAAGCCGTACTCCGGATTGATTGCGCGCAACCGGCCATCCGCATCGGCCTTGATCCAGGCGATGTCATCGCCGATGGTCGTGACTTTCCAGCCCCTGAATGCGGCGGGCGGAATCATCATCGCGAAGTTGGTCTTGCCGCATGCGCTGGGAAACGCCGCGGCCACATAGCTTTTTCTGCCCTGCGGAGACTCCACACCCAGGATCAGCATGTGCTCGGCGAGCCAGCCTTGTTGCCGTCCCATGCTCGATGCGATGCGCAGCGCGAGGCACTTCTTGCCCAGCAAGGCATTGCCACCATAACCGCTGCCGAACGACCAGATCGCGTTTTCTTCGGGAAAGTGAACGATGTACTTATGGTCCTTGTTGCAAGGCCACGCCACATCGCCCTGCCCGGGCGCGAGCGGCATGCCGACGGAATGCAGGCAGGGCACGAAGCTGCCGTCGGTGCCCAGCGCATCGAGGACCTGGCGGCCCATGCGTGTCATGATGCGCATGCTCACCGCCACGTAGGCGGAATCCGTTATCTGTACCCCGGCCTGTGAAAGAGGCGAGCCGATCGGGCCCATGGAAAACGGCACGACGTACATCGTCCGGCCCTGCATGCTGCCGTCGAGCAGCGGCAACAGCTTGCGTTTCATTTCCCGCGGATCGAGCCAGTTGTTGGTCGGGCCGGCGTCATCTTTGCGGACGCTGCAGATGAACGTGCGGTCTTCCACTCTGGCCACGTCCGAAGGATCGGACAGTGCGAGATAGCTGCCGGGACGCTTTGCGGGATTGAGTTTAAGGAAGGTGCCGCTGGCCACCAGCCGGGAACACAGATCCTCGTATTCGGCCTGCGATCCGTCGCACCAGTGGACGCTTGCCGGCCGGGTAAGCCGGGCAATTTTGGCGACCCATTCAAGCAATGGCGCATTCTTCACGAATGCCGGATGCGCCAGGACAGGTTGCGGTTCCGGGCTCAGGCCGGCGAGCGATCTCACGAAATTCTCCCCATGTGATGCTTGATTTTCGCAGAGTTTAGCACCGGACATTGCGCCGATGACGGCGTTCAATGCTTGAGCTTGCTGCGCCGCATGATGATGAAGTTTTCGTGATATGCCATGTCGGGTAATGACGACTAAAATTGGAAGCTATGTCGGCATTTCCGGTATTCTCACGCTCTCAATATTTTGCACTCCAGACGGTTCGTGGTGATGGCGAATCCGACGATTCAGGCACTGCATTCATGACACCCATTCTCGCATTCGATATAGAGACCGTCCCCGACGTGGCCGGATTGCGCAAGCTCTACGGTCACGGGTCGGAAATCAGCGATTCCGACGTGGCGCAACTGGCCTTCGATCGCCGCCGCGAGGCGACCGGCAGCGATTTCCTGCCCCTGCATCTGCATCGCATCGTCGCCATTTCCTGCGCCTTGCGCGACCGCGACAGTTTTCGTGTCTGGTCGCTGGGGGAACCGGGCGAGCCGGAACGCGACCTGGTGAAGCGTTTCTTCGACGGTGTCGAGAAATACACCCCGCAACTCGTATCATGGAACGGCAGCGGCTTCGACTTGCCCGTTCTGAACTACCGCGCGCTGATCCACGGCGTTAATGCGGCGCGTTTCTGGGACATGGGTGAAGATGATCGCGATTTCAAATGGAACAACTACATCAGCCGCTACCACAGCCGCCATCTCGATCTGATGGATGTGCTGGCGATGTATCAGGGCAGGGGCAACGCGCCGCTGGACCAGATGGCGCAATTGCTTGGCCTGCCGGGCAAACTCGGCATGGACGGGTCCAAGGTGTGGGAGGCATTCCTGCAGGGCCACATCGCGGCCATCCGCAACTATTGCGAAACCGACGTCGCCAATACCTACGTGCTTTATCAGCGCTTCCAGCTGGTGCGCGGCGCGCTCAATGAAGCGCAGTATCGCCGCGAGTGCGAACTGGTAAGAACCACGCTTTTGAAATCCGGGGAAAATCACTGGCGCGAATTCCTTGCCGGCTGGAAGTCGGCAGATGAAGGCTGAGACGGTCGCGCGCATCGCCCACATAGAGTCGCTCGACCAGGAAGGGCGCGGTATTGCGCGTGTCGATGGCAAGGCCATTTTCATCGAAGGCGCATTGACGGGAGAAACAGTCGAGTATGTTTCCTTCCAGCGCAAGCCCAGTTACGAGCTCGCTGAGGCGAAACGCATCATCCGTGCGTCCGTTTCCAGGGTGACACCCCGCTGCCGTTATTTCGGTATTTGCGGCGGCTGCAGCATGCAACACCTGGAGCCGCGCGCGCAGGTGGCGGCGAAGCAGCGCGTGCTGGAGGACAACCTCGCGCGCATTGGCAAGGTGACGCCCGAGACCATCCTTTCGCCAATACATGGGCCCACTTGGCAGTACCGTTATCGGGCGCGTTTTTCGGCCCGCTATGTCGTCAAGAAAGGCACGCTGGTCGGGTTTCGCGAACGGCGCAGCAGTTTTGTCGTCGACATGCGCACCTGCGAAGTCGTGCCGGCACGTACTTCCGCGTTGCTGGTCCCGCTGCGCGAGTTGATCGCCTCGTTATCCATCCGCGAACGGCTGCCACAGATCGAATTGGCCATCGGCGACGCTGTCGATGTGCTGGTTCTTCGCGTGATCGAACCGCCGGACGAAGCGGACCTCGGGAAGCTCAGGGAATTTGCCATCACGCATCGCGTGCAACTGCTGCTGCAGCCGAAAGGTCCGGATTCGGTCTATCCCCTGTTCCCGCAGGAAGTGATTCCACTGCAATATCGCATCCCGGACTTCGACCTCATTTTCCCCTTCAACGCGACGGATTTTACCCAGGTCAATCACGAGATCAACCGGGTGCTGGTGAGGCGGGCAATTACCTTGCTCGATCCGCAACCGGGAGAGCGCATCGCAGATTTATTCTGCGGCCTGGGCAATTTCTCGCTGGCGATTGCCCGGCGTGGTGCGCAGGTGATCGGCGTCGAAGGCAATGCGCGCCTGGTACAGCGGGCCTACGGAAATGCCGTTCTCAATGGCCTGGAAAACCAGTGCCGTTTCATTGACCGGGATCTGTTCAAGATCACGGCGCAAGACTGGAAGGAACTGGCGCCTTTCGACCGGGTCCTCATCGATCCGCCTCGGGATGGCGCGATGGAGCTGGTGAAGGCGCTCGGCGAAATGCCGCCGGCGCGCATCGTCTACGTGTCCTGCAATCCGGCGACCCTGGCGCGGGATGCGGCAGTGCTGGTCAATGTGCACGGATACCGGCTCACGGCGGCCGGCGTGATCAACATGTTTCCGCACACGTCGCACGTCGAATCGATCGCGGTGTTCGAACACTAAAGCAATCGTCAGGCGAAAGAAAAGGGCGGCCCCAAGGCCGCCCTTTTTTGATTTATGGAATCAGTCGCGCTGGCCGGTCAACGCCATGAGTAAACTCAGCAAATTCACGAAAATGTTGTACAGGCTGATGTAGACGCCGGTTGCCGCCATGATGTAGTTGGTCTCGCCGCCGGTGACGATGCGGCTGACATCGTGCAGCAGGAACAGCGAGAACACGACGACCACCAGGGCCGAGATCGTCAGGGCGAGTGCCGGAATCTGGAAGAACATGTTCGCCAGCATGGCCAGCAGAAGCACGATCATCCCCACGAACAGGAACTTGCCCATGAAGCTGAAGTCCTTTTTCGTGGTGGTGGCGATCAGGCTCATCGCCAGCAGAATGCCGCCTGTGCCGACAGCCGCAATGCCGATCAGTTGAGGCCCATTCTGCAACTTCAAGGCGAAGTTGAGCAGCGGCCCCAGCCACCAGCCGAGAATGAAAGTCATGCCAAGCAGCAATACCACGCCCAGACCGCTGTCACGGTTGGCGGCTATGGCGAATTGCAGGCCGATGATTGCGCCGATCATCAGCAGCGTGGCCATGATCGGATGTTGCATGATGATGCCACTCGTCGAAATGCCGATGAACGCGCCGATGACAGTCGGTACCATGGTCAGCGCGAGCAACAGATAGGTGTTTCGCAGCACCTTGTTCTGTGCGACTGACAGCGATCCGGACTGCGAACCGTACTGGATTTCAGGTTGCATATTGTTACAGCCTCCTCGAGGGAAATTACTGCTAGTAAGACTACTCAACTGCAATCAAAGTTTCAATGGGCCGCATGACGCTCCCCTGTCATGCAGGTATCATTCGCATGCAATGGCTGCGTTACTTCGCCAGTGTAGGCCAATTCCCCCTGCGGGTTACGCTGGAGCTAACACCGGCAGACAGTCATGCAGCAATGCACGGAAGGGTGGCAGAGCGGTTAAATGCACCGGTCTTGAAAACCGGCAGAGGCGCAAGTCTCTCGTGGGTTCGAATCCCACCCCTTCCGCCAACGATCTACTGTAAGTAGATGAGTAATAAGTATTATTTGTTTTTATTTTTTTCTATACCCCTCACTTTACCCCACATTTTAAATCCATACCTTGATGGCTAAAACAGGCTCATCGAGCATAAGTGCGTATTTCACGCCATCGTGACCGGTGATTTCACGGAAGCGTGAAATACGCAATATTTAACAATTGCTTTAGGAACGAGGTTAGAAGATTCTCTTTCTCCAGATAACGAAAGACGTTCCACGTAACCGCATCTTCGCTTCTTTCACGAGCCATTCGACTTTCACGCTTGGACTTCAAGATGGTGTCGAGTAGTGCTAAATCGGCCTCATCCTTCCAAAGCAAATTGTCTCGGTAGTCCCGGTATTCAAACGTAGACGGACCAAGATAAAGCTGATGTTCTTTACAGAGAAAATTGTTGGTTGCTTTAAATGTTGCGCTCTGGCGTGGCACTGTAGTCCTGCACCCAACCACTGGACAGGGCACCTGGTTCGGAGATAGAAGTGGCTGCTAGAAAATTGTTATAGCCGAGCATAGATAAATTTCCCTACTCATGATCTAACGTGATTGTCATTGCTTTCGCAATCCCTTTCAAACATTGCAATCCAGCGCTTTGTCGCCTTTCCAATGGCGAACAATTTTTTATCTAATTCAAAGATTACATCTGGTCGCATCTTGGCTGGAACGCGAATGACAAACCGGCGAACCCATTCAACATATTGGACAACTTCATCTCCAGTTACAGTGTCGCGTGAATGGGCAGGATCATTTATATCCTGT